>NZ_JARAVK010000305.1:0-9385 GCF_033792765.1 Streptomyces sp. PA03-6a
CCGTCCTCATCACCCCGCGGAAAATTCTCCCCCACCACCAACCGCGCAAGCCACTCCAACCCCCTCGGCAACTTAATACTCAACGCCCCACCCTCCCCACGCACCACAGCAAGCACAACACCGGCAAACGGCAAATACGACACCGCAAACCCCGGGCGATAAAATCCCGGCATTCCCGGCAATGCTCAGGGGCCACACCACACCAGCAGCCCACACCAACCGAGCACCCTATCTCCGCCATCCCCGAAACCGCCATCACCGGCCAGAACCCCCATAACCCGACACCAACCATGCGCATAGAAAACCCGCGACACAAAACCGAAGAACGACGCCGGACCGCGAAACTGGGAAAGTAGAAAGCGGTCCACAAGCCCGCCAGATCCAGCCTTCCCGGGCCAACACACGGCCACCGCATTCTGCGCCTTCCAGGAAAAGCAAGCAGCGCGGTAATCTCATCACCATCCGGGTGCGGCCGGAATCCATCGGGGGGTGGGTCTGCCCCTGCCGCACCCGGAACTGGCCCTACAGCTCAAAGTCGATGTAGTCGATGTCGGTGAACTCCACCTCCAGCCCGGCCGCGCGGCGGCCGCGGTCGCGGAAGTAGATCTCCTGCAGGCCCTCGGCTGCGATCGCGCGCAGCTGCTCCTCGCTCGCCCCGACATCTTGGGCGTCGAAGAGGCGGGCCGCGTACTCCGGCGGCAGCGCCTGGGTGATCAGGCGCAGGCGGGCGTCGTCCGTGCTACCGGGTGCGGCGGTAAAGCCGAAGCGGGCGCGGGTGTCGATCACGATGCCGCCCGTGGTGGCCGCGGCCTGCTTCGCGACCATCCCGGCATCCTGCCAAACCACCCCCAGCAGCGCTGCCGGCCCCGGGTGTCGTGCATCACTCAGGCCAAAAAAACGGAAAGCGAAAAGATGAATCGGAGCTGGGAAAACGGCAGAGGTGCTATAGCCCGGATTCTGAAATGCCCTGGACGAACTGGCCCAGGATGTTGAAGATTCCCTGGCCGACGGGAGTCGGGGCAATCAAGACCCCCAAGACGACCACGATGGCGACTGTGAGCTTCTCGTCGAAACGGCTCCGGGCTTCCGTACGACGACGCAGACGTAAGACGACAACGAAAGCCAGCAACACCGCCACATTGATGGTCAGCAACGCCCGCCAGTCCCCTCCCCGAACGTCGCGACCGCCCGCTACGCCGGAACAGCCGCCCGGCCCCCTGCCTACCCCAGCCCACGCATGCTCAGCGCCCTGATTGGCCATCATTGGCGACAAACCATCGCATCGAAGACCGGATCCCTCCCGTAGGACCGCCGTTCGGGCCCGGCGCCCCCGGCTGCGCACCCGGACGAGGGGAGCAGGAGCACGAGGCAGCGTCAGATGCGGGCCGGCCGGGGCGGCCGCGCTTGGCTGCAGGGTTCGCGGGTGTCTTCTTCGGCCTCCTCCGGGTGATACCCGGTGGCTTCCGGAGCCTGGAAGAGGCCGGTCGTCGCGGGACGTGGCGGGCGCTTTGCGGCGCGGTAGGGCGTCGCCGGTTCCGGCGTGGAGAACAGGGGCACGCCGGGAGTCTTGAACGGGCCTGAGGATGTCGCATGGCGCCGGGGCGCGGGGATGTTCTTCATCGTCGCCCAGTATGCCCCGGACCGCTGTTCGGGTGGCTTCCCCTCAGGGCTGCCGTGTGGTGGTCATGTCACGGAGTTTGGCCAGGAGCTGGTGGCAGTCGGCGACAGCGTCTTGGGTACCACCGAGCGGCTGGTACCGGTAGGCGCCGCGTGTGATGGACCACAAGCCCTTCCATGCGGCGTAGGGGGCCATGGCGTCTTCCCCACGACACGCATCGAGCCAATGGGTGACAGCGTCGGGACGGCCGTGGTGGAGGCGGGTCAGCTCTCTATTCCAGGCAGCCTCGGTCGTACGGCATGCCGTAGGCGACCAGGGTCCGACCCTGGCACACCTGCGTGAGCGCGGGCAGCACCTCGGCAAAGGCCGGCGCCGACGCCAGCCGGTCGGAGGTAATGCCGTGCACCGAGATCGCGGCGTCCTCGATGACCACGCCCTCGCCGGGGTACACGTACTCGTTGAGCAGCACGCTGCCGTGCCGGTCTGTCACCGCGATCTGCACCGCCCACGGCTCGGCCAGGCCCGTGGTCTCCAGGTCGATAACCCGCAAGGAGTCATCCGCCAGGAGACGCCGTGCCCAGTCACAGGCCCGTTCCCGCTCGCGCGGCCACGACACCGGGCGGCGCAGCGCCCGGACCACGTCGTCCAGGTCCCGTGGCGTTCATGGGTGGCCTGCACCCGCAACTGCGTCCCCCCGCTCCCGTGCGGCTCCGCGGTAAACATCCCCAGATACCGCTGCCCCCTGTCGTATACCGCCCAGGACGGGCGGTCCGTATCCGCGGGCCGCACAAACTACACCGACTGCCCATCGACATCTCGTGCGAACAGGTCCTCCCACGTGGCCGGATCCGTGACAGTCACCAGCGCTCCCTCCCGCTACGGATACGGCCCGCCCGGGGACCCCCGCTGTAGGCACGACGCACAGCAGGCCCCCAGGCGGACCATCCCCAGCGGCCTGCCCGACCGGGAAGAAAAACAGACCACCGGGGCAACCACGAAACGATCAATCGCAGTTGACGATCACCCTACCGAAAAAGACACCCCACGTGATCAACCGATCACAAGAACTGCCCGGCTGGCCCGACCCACAGCGCCGGGCAAGCCTGCGGTGCCAACAGGCCGCATGCACGCTTGACGTGCCCCGATGATGACGCCCTTTGAGAGCATTCGAGATCCACATCAGCACTCGGCACGCGCTGGTAGCTATAACAGACGCAAGGCCGGGCCGGGACTCCAACGGGAGCCCCGGCCCGGATCTTGTGTACCGCCGTGGGCCGCAGCGCCGTGGCTGTCCTCCCTCGCATCGTGGCTGAGGAACGCCCGGGGATTTGACTGTGGTCGTAAGACGACGGAGGGTGACACCCCAGGGGAGTAATCGGGCGGAATGGCCCATGGCGGAGTACCGCTCCACGCTGACCCACGTCGTGCGCGTCGGGCCTTTCCCCCGGCTTGACGACACATTCATAGCGAGAGATCCAAAATCAGGAGTGATGTTGGGTGTCGAAATCCAACGGCGTGTCGATCGGCTTTCTGAGGCGATCACTAGAGATGGAATCTCCGCTATCCGTATCGTATCCATCTCGCGGACCCACGTAAACATCCTTAGGGTCGCTAGTCGCTCTGGTGATATCAAATAGGTGATCCCGGGCCTTGGGGTGATGGTTGTTTACCCACTGCACAGCGGATCTTCTGCTTTCGAACGGCGGGTTGGGGTGCGGGGGCCGGCGGAGTGTACGCATGAATGGCTGCTGCTGCGCCCATGTTCGGTAGTTTATCGCTGAATCGGTCAGGCCGTCATCAGAATAGCACCGGTGGAGGTTTTTCAGATTGTACTGTTCCGCGGTAACAGGCTTTTCCTGATGCCGTGGCCAAGGGTCAAGAATCCGGAACTCTGGATAGTTCCGCACGCCCATGCCCAAGAAGCTGTGATCGGCACTGTGATGAATAATCGAGACGGGAATGTTCGCACCATTAAATCGAAATCTTGCTTCCGTAAAAAGCCACTGCGCCAATTCGCCACAATTGCCGGTTTTATACTTCTCGGCCAACGCCGCGGAGATTCCGGACTCCTTTTCCAAATTTTCCCCGCTGCTGAGGGTACGCGCGTCGAAGCGGTAGCGTATAGCATCAAGGCTTCGTCCACCGCTTTCCCGAACGTGTTCGATCTGATTCGCCGACCACGGGATGGATCGCCTGCAATCCCGCATAAGTTCGGCACCATGGTATTCGTAAAATGTGCCAAGAGCTTGCTCGTGTCGGGCGATTGCCGCCAAATTTTCTTGGGTCTGCATATGAAGATTGATCATCTCTTCCGCTATGCGGCGACTAGAGTACACAGATTCGTCGACTCGGGTTCGCCACAGATGCAAATCCTCGGAAACGTAGGCAGCTAGCTTCACTCTATCACTTGCTTCGCTTTTTGCCAGACCGTTAAATTGCTGATCGGCCTGCGGTCTGCCGCGAAACTGCCCCGGTCGCATTTTTCGGTAGCGGTCGAGGGTTATCAATTTACGGATAGCGGTATCGTAGATCGTACGTTGTGTGTCCGTAAGCCCTGATCGACCCAAGGCTGCCTTTTGCTGTTCTAGTTGTTCCTTCAAACGTACGCGGCGATCAGCCAGGTCACTTTGCATCTCCCCGACTCTTCGCAGGGTCAACTGACTCAGGTGCGCAGCTGGCCGGATGAGTTCCGGCGTTTGCGGTGTGGCGCGGGAGCCGGTGCTGACGTGGCCATGGTTACCTGCATCCCCAGACTCTGCCGATTCCAATGCAAGCCGGTGAATGGAACTACTCACCCCATCATGAGGGCTGGTCACCGCTGGGGTGCTGCGGCCGAATTCGACCGTGATCCAGGCACTGCGTCTGTCGGCGGCAGACTGTTTGTTGTCGCTGAAGCCGCCTGAAATTTCATCAATCCGGAAGTCTTCCACGACTGGCTTCGGCCCTTGGCTGACGTCGTCGAGATGCTGCTGGATCTGCTCTCTCAGTGCCCTGGCAGTTGTGTTCGCGCGATGATGGCCGGTCTCCGATGCCCGGTCGCCTCCTCGGCCGCCCTTACCGTTTCCGTACCCGGTGACCTCAATCCGTAGAGTCGGTCTCTCTCCACGGCGCCAGCAGACGACAGCCTCCTCAACAATCTGCTGCGCAGCTGACCGCACCGCATCGGCGCCTTCACGGCTCAGTACATCCCGTACGCCGCCCTGGAACGGAACCCGAACAGACAACTGGAACGGAACCCCCTCACCGGACCCGAAACCGGTACCCGGCAGGGGCACCTGGGCACCCGACGGTATCTGGTACACACCAGCGTCAGACACCGTGCCAAGTGTTCGGCTCGTGGGGTACTCGGCCCGCTGCACGCCGCTGTGGTGTCCACGGGCGCCCGACCCACTCGGGCTGCCGCCTACCAGGCGTGGGCGGGCCTTGAGGTCTGCGTCGGTCGCGTTCAAGGAGCCGAGGTCAATGCCCAGCCTTTCCAGCTCTTCACGAGCGGCGCCGGCGGCGCGTTCAGCCTTCTCCAAGACCTGTTCCGCGGTCTTAACCGCGCCTTCAAACGATTCCTGGTTCAGGCTCTGCCCGCCCTCCATGCCCCGCTCCATCCGCCAGAACAGGTCCTCATAGGCGGCAGCAGCCCGCTCCTGCTCCTGGACAGCTTCCAGGTAGGACCGCAACGCAACAGCGGACGCTTCTTCGTGGCTGGCAGACTCCTCGCGATACATGCCTTGGACCAAACCAAGCTCAACCCTGTCATCGCGCCCCTTACCCCGCACAGTTTCCGCTACCTGCTCCTGCTCCTTCGCTGCCCGGTCCCGCACCTGCTGGTATGTCGTCGGCCCCTCACGCAGCGTCTCCAACCCGGGTTGGAAGAGGCTCCTGTTCAGTTCCGCAGTGCTTTCGCTGCTGTCTACAGGAGCGGCGTCAGTATCTGTGCCGTTGTACGCGGCGGCACGGCCCACAGCGTCAACGGCCGGTTCCTGGTCAAGGGCTGATGCCAGCACACGGCTTTTAGACGCCGTGGACAGCCCGGGAGACATCTGCAGCGAGCTAAAGCCGGTTCGCTGCGGTGCTGCGGGCGTGTCGACAGCACCACTCGCGCGCTCGCTCCAGCCCTTGACCAGACGGTCCATGAAAGCAGCGCGCCGTGGCGCGCGCTCTCGTAGTGTCTCCTTGTCCAGGAAGTAGTATCTCGCGCTTTCGGCCAAATCTTCGAAGGCATTCACCGTACCGTACTTTGTGATTGCCTGCTCAGCAACAAAGAAGCGACGGTTCTTCTGAATTAGCGCATCATAGCGCTGCAGAACAAGTTTCGTATCAGGCTGGGCCTCGAGCGCCTTGGTGAGGCGGTCTACAAGTTGAATTTTGGTCTCGTCCTGCCATGCCCTCACATTTCCCGGAAGTGACTCCAGCAGCCGGTACGTCTCCTGTGCGAGGTTTGGCGGCGCCCATTCCTGGAAATCCTCGAGTCTGAACACAGTGGCCCGGATCAACTCGCGCAGTGCCTCCCTGTGGTCGATGGAACCCGATGGCGGCACCCACTCCTTCCATCCCGACTGCTTGACACCGTCCCAGAAATGCCACTCGAACTCAAGCATCGCATAATCGAGCAGACCGTGAGCCACTTCATGAACCACAACTCCAAGAACGCCGTTAATGCGTTCGGACGGGTCACGAAAATTCCTTTTGAACGGACCCGTGAAGACATTAATCAGCTTTTTTTTGCAATACATTTCACCCAAATGCCAACTGTTAGGTTCTTCCGGCCCAGACAGACCCCACTCCACCGCGGAAAGTGTATTGATTTCCTGATCCGTTCCGCTGCGACTGGACTCATCGCGCCGCGCACCCATAATAGGCGCGAAATGGCCAAGCGCCTCATCGATCATCGGTAGCCACTCAACGGGGAATTTATCGACCTTAACCCGGTCGATCACCTCCTGCGGCAGATTGAAATAGCTCCGCTTGAATTCTGCGACTCCGAGGTCGGAATTGAATGATACTCCGTAGGTTCTTTCCAGCTTCACCATCAGCTCAGCACCCGAGTCTGGCCGGGAGCTGCCGACGGCAGCGGCGAGCTCGGCCTTGTTGACACCACTATCGGCAGCGACGACGGGGATGCTAGCCTCGTTGGCGGCCTTGGCATCTTCTCTGGCGCGCGCTCGACGGAAAAAGCCCTTCCAACGGCTGGCCCCACCGAGCATGGCCAGGGACTGGCCGCCGTTAAGGAGCTTCCCTGCAATTGCCTCGGCAACGGTCTTGTCATTGCGTGTGGTGATGTGTTTCGGTAGCTCGACGTACCGCTGCTGCACGACATGCCGGTCTACCAGGCCGTACTCCCACGCCGTATTCAAAATGGAATTGACGTCGTTCGTCACTACGCCAAAATTCCGCATGAAACGGCCAGCCGTAGCAGCAGTCTCCCTAAAGCGCACGTGTGGGCCGTCGCTCTCGTCCCCGAAGGGTGGAGGCAGCAGGTGACCGTTGCCGGTGGCGTGCGGAAGAGCGGCTGGTGCAGATTCCTGCCTCACTTCGGCGAGGGTTGCAGGGCTTACCCGCCTGGACGAGGAGGGTGTGGGCGCGCTGTCCACCGCCACTCCCGGAACGTCATCGGCATCGGCATCGGCAACCACCATCGCACCGGCGACATCGGCCCTCTCGTCGGCTGTGTCGGGCACACGGCCTATCCCGGGATACGGGCCACCATGCCCTACTACCGGAGCCTCCGTGTGAGCGGTGCCCGCAGCATGCAGTCCACCGGGAACGTGCGACCCCCGGCCCCCACGCCCTGCACCATCGCCTGGCACAGCATCTGGCCCCCCAGATTCAGGCCGCGTACGCATCCCTGTACCCGCAAACGACTCCACACCAGGCAGCACCACCGCAGCCACTGCCGGCTCCCCCACCACAGGTACCAGCGGCCGGTCCCCGGCAGCGCCAGTACCCCGCGACCCACCACCGACAGGACCAGCAGCAGAAGTACGGGTCACGGCCGCAGCATGCGCGGGAAGAGGACTGCTCTGACCAATAGATATCGGAGAAAGAACCCCCTGACCTGTACCCGTCAACATCCCGGCACCCGGCGCAACAGAACCGGCAGACACCACAGCAGGCACAGAGTCGGTAGCGCCCGCACCAGCAGAACCAGCATCCAGCGCAGCAGTGCTGGGCGTCGCGACATGCCCCACACCCGCCCGCACATCACCCGGACCACCCACCGCCGTTGCAGGAAAAATGCCAGCCACGTCAGGAACGCCAGACACATCATCGAAACCTGCAAGCCCGGCAGCAGTGCCCACGTTTTGGACCAACGCGATGTGGTCACCGAACCCGGCAACACCAGCACCCGCACCAGCCCCAGCACCGGTGCCGGAGGCCGGGGACTGGTCGGTGACAAGAGTGTCGTCGCCCCTGACAGCCGACCCGACACCGCTGCCCTCCGGACCCGCCGCTGCTACCACAGACCGTGAAGCCCCGTCACTCGTCTCGGCACCACGCACCGCACCCGGCACCTGCGGTGTACCAGAACCACCGGAGCCCGCAGTGGTGCCGGGCCCCGAACCGGAACCGTTGGCCGCCACCCCGAAACGGTCCACAGGCATAGCGCCTGTGCCGGCACCGGCCGTGCCCGCGGTGGCCGTGCCCGAACCACCGCCGGGGATCGACGTGACCACGCCCCGGCCTGAACCGGTCCCAGGTGTGTTCCCGGTCTCCGGACCGCGGCCCGGGAACCAGGCCGGGCCTGCCTGCCCACCGGTCCCGCCACCCGACACGACCCCGGCCGGCACGCCCACGTTGGTGTGGTCGGTGCCGGCCGGCCCTCGATCACGCACCGCACTCGCAGGCGGCACCAGAGTTTCCTCGCCGTCGTCCGTCTCGGGAACGGTGAGCTCTGCCGCCGGCGGCAAGCTGATATTGAGGGCAGGAATCTCCGGCACCCCGCCCCCGCCGGCGGTGCTACCGCCACGGCGGCCACCACCGCCTTCGGTCATGCCCTCGACCATGCCCGAGGTGAACCCGTCCCCCACATTGCTGTTGTCATGAAACGCAGCATTGCCCATACCCGTACTCACCATCGTGCCGGTGCCCTCGATCACACCCCCACCCAGCAACGACTTCTCAAACTTCGGTGCGACTGCCGCGCCCACCCCCCGGAACCCGCCAACCACACCGCCTTCCAAAGCACCACCAAGCACCATGTCCCTCATCGAGGACACATCCCACCGCGTCCGGTCCCCCCGCAACATCTGCAACGCCTGGATCACCCCATCCAGCGTCAGCCCGAACACCGCCCCCGCCGCGACCCCCGCCACCAACCGCCGCAAAATCAGCAACACCATCGCCCGCGCACCACTGATCAACGCCGGAACCGCCTCCGGCGCCCACCACGCCAACTGGACGATCTCCGCCGCCGTCCACGCCAGCATCCCCACAATCATGAACTTCGCATACTCGATCTGCAGCGCACACTGCCGACACGAATCCCCCAGCCGCCCAGCCCCCTCCACCAACACCGGCAACTGCACCCTCAACCGCCGCGAAAAATCCCCATACTGCTCCCCCACCCCACCCCCGACACTGTCCAAAACCCCCCGCACCGACGGACCAAACTCACGCTCCAACGCCGCCAACTGCCGACCCGCCCACCCCCACACATCACCCAACGCACGCAGGCCGTCCTCATCACCCCGCGGAAAATTCTCCCCCACCACCAACCGCGCAAGCCACTCCAACCCCCTCGGCAACTTAATACTCAACGCCCCACCCTCCCCA
>NZ_JARAVK010000306.1:0-9235 GCF_033792765.1 Streptomyces sp. PA03-6a
GTTTGCGGGGGAGGGCAGGAGAATGCGGGGGGTCGCCGCACCGCTGGGGTGGTGCGTGAGGGAAACTATGTGTCGGTCGTGACTGAGGGTTCGTCCTGCCCCACGGGCGGGTCTGTGTCGTTCAAGGGGAATCGCCCGTGAAGTTGTTCGGTAAGTGGTTCGGCAAGAGTTCGCGTCAGGCTGGTGACAGCCCCACGGCGCGCCACCGCGCCCCGCGGCACGCGCAGGATGAGGGACCGGGCGAGGAGCGCCCGCTGTTCCGTGACGGGACCGCTGCTCCGGGCGGTGACATTTCGGGCGGTCATGGTGCGGTTTCTGTTGACCCTGCGGCTGCGGGGCGCATAGGTTTCCAGCAACCATCAGCCTCTAGCACGGGTGGAGGGTCCTTGCCGGTCTGTACGCGGTGCGGGTTCCAGAACGCGGAAGCGAGCCGCTTCTGCTCCAACTGCGGCGCGCCCCTGCGCGCCGCGGTGCCGTCCGAGCGTGCCTCCGAGACCACGTCCACGATCTCCATCTCCGGGATCGAGGCGTACGAGGCCGAGGCGACGGGACAGACCGTGCTGCCGGCGCTGTCCCCGGAGGCCCAGGCCGCGGTCGACGCGCTGCCGCCGGGCTCCGCGCTGCTGGTGGTCCGCCGTGGTCCCAACTCGGGGAGCCGCTTCCTCCTGGACGGCGAACTGACGACGGCCGGCCGTCACCCGGAGAGCGACATCTTCCTGGACGACGTCACCGTCTCGCGGCGTCACGTGGAGTTCCGGCGTGCTCAGGACGGTTCCTTCACGGTCTCCGACGTCGGCAGCCTCAACGGCACCTACGTCAACCGCGAGCGGATCGACTCGGTGACCCTGTCCAGTGGCGACGAGGTGCAGATCGGCAAGTACCGACTGGTCTTCTACGCGAGCCAGTGGGGCGCCTGACCCCCGCGAGGGAAGGTTCATGCTTCGTACACCGTCGGGCGGTGCCGGCAACGGCACCGCCACCGCGGACGACCGGCTGCTGAGCATCGGCGCGGTGCTCAACGAGTTGCGGGAGGAGTTCCCCGAGGTCACCATCTCCAAGATCCGCTTCCTGGAGGCGGAGGGGCTGGTGGAACCGCAACGCACGCCCTCCGGGTACCGGAAGTTCACCGTCCGGGACGTGGAGCGGCTCGGGCACGTGCTGCGCATGCAGCGGGACCACTATCTTCCGCTGAAAGTGATCCGTGAGCACCTCGACGCCCTCGACCGCGGCGAGCCGCTGCCGCTGCCCGTCCCGTCCTCCGGGGAGTCCCGGGAGCTGATCGAGGTCGGCGCGGTGGAGCGGGAGGCACCCGCGGTGCTGCGCATCGGCAGGGACGAGTTGCTGGCCGCCACGGGCGCCGAAGCGGGCGAGCTCGCCCAGTGGGAGGCGTACGGACTGGTGGAGGCCGGTCCTGACGGTGACTACGACGCCGAAACGGTGAACATCGCCAAGATCGTGGCCGATCTGGGCCGCTTCGGGCTCGAACCGCGCCATCTGCGGGCGGTCAAGGCGGCCGCCGATCGTGAGGCCGGTCTGGTGGAGCAGGTGGTCGCGCCCCTGCGCAGGCACCGCAATCCGCAGACCAGGACGCACGCGGAGGCCACCGCGCGGGAGCTGGCGGCGCTGTCCGTGCGGCTGCACGCGGCGCTGGTGCAGTCCGCGCTGAGGGTGCGGCTCTTCTGAGCCGACGTGGCCAGGACACGCCCGGTCGGTGACCGGCCGGGCCCGTCCCGACTACCCAAACCTGCCGGGCACGGCCTAGGGTTGCTGTGTGAACGAGCTCGACGTCGTGGGTGTCCGGGTCGAAATGCCCTCCAACCAGCCGATTGTGCTCCTGCGGGAAGTGGGAGGCGACCGCTACCTGCCCATCTGGATCGGGCCGGGGGAGGCCACCGCCATCGCTTTCGCGCAGCAGGGCATGACGCCCGCGCGGCCGCTGACCCATGATCTGTTCAAGGACGTGCTCGAGGCCGTCGGCCAGACGCTGACCGAGGTCCGGATCACCGACCTGCGCGACGGCGTCTTCTACGCCGAGCTGGTGTTCGCCAGTGGCGTCGAGGTGAGCGCCCGTCCCTCGGATGCCATAGCGCTCGCGCTGCGCACCGGAACCCCCATCTACGGTAGCGACGGGGTGCTGGACGACGCCGGCATCGCCATTCCCGACGAGCAGGAGGACGAGGTCGAGAAGTTCCGCGAGTTCCTCGACCAGATCTCGCCGGAGGACTTCGGAACCAGCAGTCAATAGGGCCCGCCAAGGCCATTCGTCCAGCCTTACCCCCACCATGGACACGGGAAACCACCTCTGGGGTTGATATCACTCGGCGTGCCGAGCGTGGCGATCGTTGACGCACCCGGAGTGACTGCCTACCGTCGAGAAGGAAAGTCCCGATGGCACGTGCGCGTGCCCTGAGGGGTGCGAAGGGACGGGAGGTCGGCGTGAGAAGCACCGGCGACGGTACGGCCTTTGGCGGCCCGTATCCGATGCGCGGGGCCTTGGCCCGCAACGCCGCGACGCCCCCCGGAGGGGGTTCGGGCGACACCTCGGGACAGCAGCCGGAGGGGGCCGGCGAACGGGTCGGCTACCGCGGGCCCACCGCCTGCGCGGCGACCGGCATCACGTATCGCCAGCTGGACTACTGGGCGCGTACCGGGCTCGTGGAGCCCAGCATCCGCCCCGCGTACGGCTCGGGGACGCAGCGGCTGTACAGCTTCCGGGACGTCGTGGTCCTCAAGATCGTCAAGCGGCTCCTCGACACGGGTGTGTCCCTGCAGAACATCCGCACCGCCGTGCAGCACCTGCGGTCCAGCGCGCCCGCCGAGCTCACCCGCATGACGCTGATGAGCGACGGCGCGACGGTGTACGAGTGCACCTCCCCGGACGAGGTCGTCGACCTCCTCCAGGGCGGTCAGGGGATCTTCGGGATCGCCGTGGGCGTGGTGTGGCGGGACGTCGAGGGCGCCCTGTCGCAGCTGCACTCCGAGCGCGTCGACACCGGGGAGACGGTGGTCGGCCACAACCCGGGTGACGAGCTGGCGCGGCGCCGCAACCGCGCGGGCTGAACCGGGCCGAACCGCGCGGATCGGACCGCGGCCCACCCGTCCGCCGTACAGGCGTACGGCGGATGTCGGACCCGTGGGGCACCATCGGTGACTGTGAGAAGCGCGCCGACCATCCTCCACCTGGACATGGACGCGTTCTTCGCCGCCGTCGAGCAGGCCGCGAAGCCGAGTCTGCGGGGGAAGCCGGTCGTCGTGGGGGGTCTCGGGCCGCGCGGCGTGGTCGCGACCGCCTCCTACGAGGCCCGGGTGCACGGGGTGCACTCGGCCATGGCGATGGCCCACGCGCGCCGGCTGTGCCCGAACGCCGCGTACCTCGTGCCGCGCTTCGCCGTCTACCGGCAGATCAGCGACATCGTCATGGAGCTGCTGTCGCGGCTGTCGCCGCTGGTCGAGCCGCTCAGCCTCGACGAGGCCTTCGTGGACCTGGAGGCGGGCGGGATCGCGGACGACCCGCGCGCGGTGGGGGAGCGGCTGCGGGCGGACATCCGGGCGGCCACCGGGGTCACCGGCTCGGTGGGGCTCGCGGGCTCCAAGCTGCTCGCCAAGATCGCCTCGGAGCAGGCCAAGCCCGACGGGCTGGTCGTCATCGAGCCCGGCACCGAGCGCGCGCTGCTGGCCCCCATGCAGGTGCGTACGCTGCCGGGCGTGGGGCCCGCGACGGCGGAGCACCTGCGGCGGGCCGGCATCCTCACGGTCGGCGAGGTCGTGGAGGCGGGGGAGGCCGAGCTGGTGCGGCTGCTCGGCAAGGCGCACGGCGCCCATGTGCACGGGATGGCCCTGGCGATCGACGAGCGGCCCGTGGTCGCCGACCGCGAGAGCAAGTCGGTCTCGGTCGAGGACACCTTCGACGTCGACCTCACCGACCGTGTACGGGTCCGGCTCGAGGTGGACCGGCTGGCCGACCGCTGCGTGCGCAGGCTGCGCACGGCGGGCCGCTCCGGCCGCACGGTGGTGCTGAAGGTGCGGCGGTACGACTTCACGACGCTGACCCGGTCGGAGACCCTGCGCGCCCCGACCGACGACCTCGCGGTGGTGCGGGAGACCGCGGCGCGGCTGCTGGAGGCCGTCGAGATCACCGGCGGCGTACGCCTGCTCGGGGTCGGTGTCGCGGGGCTCGCGGACTTCACGCAGGAGGACCTGTTCGCCCAGGCGGCGGAAAGGGAGGAGGAAGCGGCGGGCGAGGAGTCCGCCCCGTCCGAGGGGGCCGACGAGCGGCCCGTGGAGGAAGCCCGGGGGCCGGAGCCGGCGCAGCGGCGCTGGGTGCCGGGCCAGGACGTGCGGCACACCGAGTACGGCGCGGGGTGGGTGCAGGGCAGCGGGGTCGGGAGGGTCACCGTCCGCTTCGAGGAGCCGGGCTCGCCGGTGCCGGGGCGGGTGCGCACCTTCGCGGTGACCGACCCGGAACTCGAGCCGTCCGAACCGCTCCCGCTGGTGTTACCGGGCCTGTCGGGACTCCCGCGTCAAGCGTCGCCGGCCAGCTTGCCGAAGTCGTGGTCCGGCGGGGGCTCCGGCACCGGGCCCGACAGCGAGGGCCCGCTCATGCCGTAGTGGTGGTAGAGCTGCAGTTCCTGCTCGGGGGAGAGGTGCCGGCCCACGCCGAAGTCCGGGGCGTCCTTGATCAGTGCCTTGTCGAACGGCACACGCAGCTCCTCCCCGGTGAACTCGCTCGGTTCCAGCGGTACGAAGGCGTCGCGGCTGAACAGGCCGGTGCGCACCGCGGCCCATTCGGGCTCTCCGGTGGCGTCGTCGAGGTACACCTCGTCGACCGTGCCGATCTTCATCCCGTTGCGGTCGAAGGCCCTGCGCCCGATGAGGCTGCGCGGATCGATACCGGTCTGCACGGTCCCTCCAACTGGTCGCGATTAATCCTATTTAGGCACGAAAGGTGGCGGCTGTCACATGACCCGTGCCCGGACCGCGCTGGTACGCTGACAGCGGCTGCTGACCCCTTGCGGGAGAGTCCTGGCGACGCGGGGAACCGTCCGCCGGGCGCCGAAGGAGCAAACCCTCCCCGGAATCTCTCAGGCATCCGTACCGCATGGGTGAGGTCACTCTGGAAAGCAGGAAGGGCGGCACACCGCGTGCGCGGCCGCTTCCTCACCGACGGTGAAAGCCGTCCCGGCACCTGCGGGACGGTGAAGCTCTCAGGTTCAGATGACAGAGGGGGAGGCCGTGTCGCGTCAGACCAGGAGGCCTCCGCAGATGACCGCCAACCGCATCCCACTCTCCGAGCTGGAGCGCGGCATCCCCTTCGAGCAGCGCCACATCGGGCCCGACGCCGGTGCGCAGGCCAAGATGCTCGCGCAGGTCGGCTACGGCTCGCTGGACGAGCTGACCGCCGCCGCCGTGCCGGACACCATCAAGAGCGCCGAGGCGCTCGGTCTGTCCGACGCCCGCACCGAGCCCGAGGTCCTCGCCGAGCTGCGCTCGCTCGCCGACCGCAACCAGGTGCTGCGGCCCATGATCGGCCTCGGCTACTACGGCACCTTCACCCCGCCGGTCATCCTGCGCAACGTCATGGAGAACCCCGCCTGGTACACGGCGTACACGCCCTACCAGCCGGAGATCTCCCAGGGCCGCCTGGAGGCCCTGCTGAACTTCCAGACGGTCGTCGCCGACCTCACCGGGCTGTCCACCTCCGGCGCCTCGCTGCTCGACGAGAGCACCGCGGCCGCCGAGGCCATGGCCCTGGCCCGCCGGGTCGGCAAGGTCAAGGACGGCGTCTTCCTGATCGACGCCGACACCTTCCCGCAGACCGTCGCCGTGATCGAGACCCGCGCCGAGCCGACCGGCGTCGAGGTCGTCGTCGCCGACCTCAGCGAAGGCATCCCGGCGGAGATCGCCGAGCGCGGTGTCTTCGGCGTGCTGCTGCAGTACCCGGGTGCCTCCGGTGCCGTGCGCGACCTCAAGCCGGTCGTGGAGCAGGCGCACGGGCTCGGCGCGATCGTCACCGTCGCCGCCGACCTGCTGGCCCTGACCGTGCTCACCTCCCCCGGCGAGCTCGGCGCGGACATCGCGGTCGGCACCACCCAGCGCTTCGGCGTGCCCATGGGCTTCGGCGGCCCGCACGCCGGCTACATGGCCGTCCGCGACGCGTACGCCCGCAGCCTCCCGGGCCGCCTGGTCGGCGTCTCCGTCGACGCCGACGGCGACAGGGCCTACCGTCTGGCCCTGCAGACCCGCGAGCAGCACATCCGTCGCGAGAAGGCCACCAGCAACATCTGCACCGCGCAGGTGCTGCTCGCCGTCATGGCCGGCATGTACGCGGTCTACCACGGCCCGGAGGGCCTGGCGCAGATCGCCCGCCGCACCCACCGCTACGCCTCGGTCCTCGCCGCGGGCCTGCGCGCCGGCGGCGTCGAGGTGACCACCGGGGCCTTCTTCGACACCCTCACCGCCCGCGTGCCCGGCCGTGCCGCCGAGGTCGTGGCCGCCGCCCGCGAGGCCGGCGTCAACCTGCGCCAGGTCGACGCCGACCTGGTCGGCATCGCCTGCGACGAGACCACCGGCCGCGCCGACCTCGCCGCGGTCTGGGACGCCTTCGGCGTCACCGGCGCCGACGTCGAGGCCCTGGACGCGACCACCGGGGACGCGCTGCCCGCCGGTCTGACCCGCGGCGTGGACTACCTGACCCACCCGGTCTTCCACCAGCACCGCTCCGAGACCGCGATGCTGCGCTACCTGCGCCGCCTCGCCGACCGCGACTACGCGCTGGACCGCGGCATGATCCCGCTGGGCTCCTGCACCATGAAGCTCAACGCGACCACCGAGATGGAGCCGGTCACCTGGCCCGAGTTCGGCGCGCTTCACCCCTTCGCGCCCGCCGACCAGGCCGAGGGCTACCTGACGCTCATCCGTGAGCTGGAGGAGCGCCTCGCCGAGGTCACCGGCTACGACAAGGTCAGCCTCCAGCCGAACGCCGGCTCCCAGGGTGAGCTCGCCGGCCTGCTGGCCGTCCGCGCCTACCACCGCGCCAACGGTGACGCCCAGCGCACCGTCTGCCTCATCCCGTCCTCCGCGCACGGCACCAACGCCGCAAGCGCCGTGATGGCCGGGATGAGGGTCGTCGTCGTGAAGACCGCGGGCGACGGCGAGGTCGACGTCGAGGACCTGCGTGCCAAGATCGAGCAGTACCGCGACGAGCTCGCCGTGCTCATGGTCACCTACCCCTCCACGCATGGCGTCTTCGAGGAGCACATCGGCGACATCTGCGCCGCGGTGCACGACGCGGGCGGCCAGGTCTACGTGGACGGCGCGAACCTCAACGCCCTGGTGGGCCTGGCGAAGCCCGGCCACTTCGGCGGCGACGTGTCGCACCTGAACCTGCACAAGACCTTCTGCATCCCGCACGGCGGCGGCGGCCCCGGCGTCGGCCCGGTCGCGGTCCGCGCCCACCTCGCCCCGTACCTGCCGAACCACCCGCTCCAGCCGGCCGCCGGTCCCGAGACGGGCGTCGGCCCGATCTCGGCCGCCCCCTGGGGCTCGGCCGGCATCCTGCCGATCTCCTGGGCGTACGTGCGGCTCATGGGCGGCGAGGGCCTCAAGCGCGCCACCCAGGTGGCCGTGCTCAGCGCGAACTACGTGGCCAAGCGCCTGGAGCCGCACTTCCCGGTGCTCTACACGGGTCCCGGCGGTCTCGTCGCGCACGAGTGCATCATCGACCTGCGCCCGCTGACCAAGGAGACGGGCGTGACGGTCGACGACGTCGCCAAGCGCCTGATCGACTACGGCTTCCACGCGCCGACGATGTCGTTCCCGGTGGCCGGGACGCTGATGATCGAGCCGACGGAGAGCGAGGACCTCGCGGAGCTGGACCGCTTCTGCGACACGATGATCGCGATCCGCGCCGAGATCGAGCGGGTCGGTTCGGGGGAGTGGCCCGCGCAGGACAACCCGCTGCGCAACGCCCCGCACACGGCAGCGGCGCTGGGCGGCGACTGGGAGCACCCGTACTCCCGTGAGGAGGCGGTCTTCCCCTCCGGTGTGTCGGCCGCGGACAAGTACTGGCCGCCGGTCCGCCGCATCGACGGCGCCTTCGGCGACCGCAACCTCGTCTGCTCCTGCCCCCCGCTGGACGAGTACGACGCGTAAGGGCGCCTGACGCGCTCAAGGGTCGGCCCCGCTGCTGCAGCGGGGTCGGCCCTGTGTCGTTCCCGGCCCGGGTCAGGCCGCCGTGACGATGTGCTCGCTGCCGAGCGGGCGGTGCGGGGCGATGATCTGCCCGTCGGGGAGGAGCTCACCGGTGTCCTCGAAGAGCAGGACGCCGTTGCACAGCAGGCTCCAGCCCTGCTCGGGGTGGCTGGCCATGATGTGGGCGGCCTCGCGGTCGGGGCTGCCGGCGGACGGACAATGCGGCTGGTGCGGGCACATGGACGACGTCTTTCGCTGCGAGTGGTGTGAAGTACGGCTGCCTTGGGTAGGAACCTCAGTCATGCCGCTCCCCCGTTCAGTCGGTCGGTCCCAGTGTTGCTCTACTGACGGATTTCCGCAGGGATTTCGCGTGAGCTGTCCTCGTTAGTTGGGGACGCATTCACTCTCACGGGCGGTTGCCCGGACAATGCAACGCCTCCGTGACCGGACGGTCACGGAGGCGTGTGCGGGTCGCCCCAGCCGGGAGCCTCAGGCGGTGGTGCCGAGCAGTGGTGGCGGAGCCAGCCGCAGGGTGAGCACCGGCACCAGGTCGGAGAGCCGGTGCATGCGGTGCGCGGCGATCCCCGGCGGGGCCGGCGCCAGCGGGATCAGCAGGTCGGAAGGGGCCGGCTGGGCCGTGCCCGCGTCCGCTGTGACGTCCCCGTGCAGCCACAGCGTCAGCATGTAGAGCCCCGGTACCGAGAGCAGGTGCGGCTGGTAGGGGGTGGTGAGCGCGTCGGCCTGGCGCAGCGCGCGCTCGGTGGACGCAAGGTAGGGGCCCTCGCAGAAGTGCGAGAACGCCCAGCCGTCCGGGGTGTCCACGGTCTCGCCCGCGGCGGCCACCTTGTCGCCGGTACGGATGTGGAAGCGCCAGCCGGTCAGTCGCGCCCGAGGCAGTCCTCCCGGTTCGGTGATCACGGGGTCGAGGACGTGCAGGGGAAGCGGATGCTCGGCGACCAGGGGCCCCGTGGCGTTGCGCAGTGAGGGGGTGCGGGCCTCACGGACGGCGGTGGGGGAGCTCAGGGCGGCGAGAACGCTCCGCAGG
>NZ_JARAVK010000307.1:0-9212 GCF_033792765.1 Streptomyces sp. PA03-6a
TTTTTTGTTTTTTCATTATACGACTCCATCGTCGACCTCCAACGGACTTATCGTCGGCAGCGTCAAATGGGTATAAGAGACAGCAACCCACACACGACAACAACCGCACCGCACACAAAGTGCGTCGGGCCCATTGACGAACCCCGCCCCCCGCCCTACTTTCATCGCGTCGTACTTCGTACGTCATATATGAGACGCCATACGTGAGATCCGAAAGAGCCCTCATGGACCTGCTCGCCGGCACCGCGCCGACGCCGATTCCGTCCCGTACCCAGGTCGTGCTGGAAACGATCAAGCACGGGATACTGACCGGGCAGCTGAAACCCGGTCAGGCACTCGTGGAGGCCGAGCTGGCCGCGCAGTTCGGGGTGTCGAAGACGCCCGTGCGGGAGGCGCTCAAGACGCTCGCCGGCACCGGGCTGGTCGTGATGAGCCAGTACAAGGGCGTCACCGTGCGGACCGTGGACGCGGAGATGGCGCGTCAGGTGTACGACGTGCGCCTGCTGCTGGAGCCGGAGGCGCTGCGCCGTACCGTCACGCACCGCGCCCCGCTGGACGCCGCGCGGGACGCGCTGTCGCGGGCCGACGAGGCGGGGGACCGGGCCGACCGGTCGCTCGCCAACCGGGAGTTCCACCGGGCGCTGTACACGCCGTGCGGCAACCCCCTGCTGGCCCGGATGCTCGACGACGTGCGGGACCAGGCGGCCCTGGTCTCGGCGGTGGTCTGGCAGGAGACCCCGTCGTGGGAGCAGGAGGCCCGCGAGCACCGGGAGATCCTGGCGCGTGCCCTGGACGGGGACGCGGACGGCGCGGCGCGGCTGCTCCACGACCACATCGCGAGCTTCGTGGCCCGGGCGTTCCCCGAGGGCCCGGACGGCGGCGAAGGAACGGCCCGCTGAGCCGCGGGCGCGCGGGGTGAGGGGACGGCCCTCCGCGCGCCCGCTCCCCCACGCCGCCCCCACGGCATCCCGTAGCGACCCGAGTTGAAGGGCAACCGCATGTCATTCGCAGAGCAGTCGTCGGCGCTCGCCGATGTCGTGGCGATCCCGGTGACCCCGTTCGGCGCGGACGGGGGCGTGGAGCCCACCGCGTACCGGGCGTTGCTGCGCAGACTGCTCGACAGCGGGGTGCGGACGGTCACGCCGAACGGCAACACCGGGGAGTTCTACGCCCTCGACCCGGCCGAGCGGCGGCTGGTCGTCGAGCTGACGATGGCCGAGGCGGACCCGGACACCCAGGTCGTGGTGGGCGTCGGCCACGACGTGCCGACCGCGGTGGCCGCCGCGCGGCACGCACGCGACGCCGGGGCGCAGATGGTGATGGTGCACCAGCCGATCCACCCGTACGTCTCGCCGGAGGGCTGGGTGGACTACCACCGGGCCATCGCGGAGGCCGTCCCGGGGACCGGGGTCGTCCCGTACGTCCGCAACGCGGCGCTGGACGGGGGGCTGATCGCGCGCCTCGGCGAGCTGTGCCCGAACGTCGTCGGGGTGAAGTACGCGGTGCCGGACGCCGCCCGCTTCGCGGGGGTGGCCCGGGACGCGGGGCTGGACCGCTTCACCTGGGTCGCGGGCCTCGCCGAGCTGTACGCCCCCGCGTACTGGGCGGTCGGCGCGAGGGGCTTCACCTCGGGCCTGGTCAACGTCGCGCCCCGGGTGTCCCTGGAGATGCTGCGCGCGCTGCGCGACGGCGACTACGCGGCGGCGATGAAGGTGTGGGAGCAGATCAGGGAGTTCGAGGACCTGCGGGCCGAACAGCAGTCCGCCAACAACGTGTCGGTGGTCAAGGAGGCCCTGGCGGTGCTGGGACTGTGCCGCCGTGACGTGCGCCCGCCCAGCCGCCTGCTGACCGGGGGCCGGCGCGAGCGGGTGGCCGCGCTGCTCGCCGGCTGGGACGTGTGAGCCGGGACGGGACGGAGGGCCGCCATGAAGAAGCCGGAAGAGCTCCGCAGCCACCAGTGGTACGGGACGGACGGCCTGCGCTCGTTCAGCCACCGGGCCCGTACCCGGCAGCTGGGCTACCTGCCCGAGGAGCACCTGGGCAAGCCGGTGATCGCGGTCGTCAACACCTGGAGCGACATCAACCCCTGCCACGTCCACCTGCGCGAACGGGCCCAGGCGGTCAAGCGCGGGGTGTGGCAGGCGGGCGGCTTCCCCCTGGAGTTCCCCGTCGCGACGCTGTCGGAGACGTACCAGAAGCCGACGCCGATGCTCTACCGCAACCTGCTCGCGATGGAGACCGAGGAACTGCTGCGCTCCTACCCGGTGGACGGGGCGGTCCTGCTGGGCGGTTGCGACAAGTCCACGCCCGCGCTGCTCATGGGGGCAGCGAGCGCCGGCCTGCCGGCGGTGTTCGTGCCGGCCGGGCCCATGCTGCCCGGGCACTGGCGCACCGAGGTCCTGGGTTCCGGCACCGACATGTGGAAGTACTGGGACGACAAGCGGGCCGGCCTCATCGGTGACTGCGAGATGGCCGAACTGGAGAGCGGGCTGGCCCGTTCGCCCGGCCACTGCATGACCATGGGCACCGCCTCCACGCTGACCGCCGCGGCGGAGGCGCTGGGGATGACGATGCCGGGCGCGTCGTCGATCCCCGCCGTCGACTCCGGGCACGACCGCATGGCGGCGGCCTCGGGGATGCGGATCGTGGACCTCGTGCGCGAGGACCTGCGGCCGTCCGCGATCCTGACCCGCGAGGCGTACGAGGACGCGGTGGCCACGGTGCTCGCCCTCGGCGGTTCGACCAACGCCGTGATCCACCTGATCGCGATGGCGGGGCGCAGCGGTGTCCCGCTGACGCTGGACGACTTCGACCGCATCGCCCGCACGGTGCCGGTCCTGGCGAACCTCCGGCCGGGCGGCCGCCACCTGATGGAGGACTTCCACTTCGCGGGCGGTCTCCCGGGGTTCCTGACCCGGCTGCGGGACGCCGGTGTCCTGCACCTCGACCGGCCGACCGTCGCGCACGCCACGCTGCGCGAACAGCTCGCCGGTGCCCTCGTCCACGACGAGGACGTGATCCGCCCGCTGGACAGGCCGCTCGCGGCCGAGGGCGGCGTCGCCGTCCTGCGCGGCAACCTGTGCCCGGACGGCGCGGTCATCAAGCACATCGCCGCCGAGCCGCACCTGCTCAAGCACACCGGCCCGGCCGTGGTGTTCGACGACTACCGGACCCTGCAGCGCACCATCGACGACCCGGCGCTCGGCATCACCGAGGACAGCGTGCTCGTGCTGCGCGGCTCCGGTCCGCTCGGCGGCCCGGGCATGCCCGAGTACGGGATGCTGCCGCTGCCCGGCCACCTCCTGAAGAAGGGGGTGCGGGACATGGTGCGCATCTCCGACGCCCGGATGAGCGGCACGAGTTACGGCGCGTGCGTGCTGCACGTGGCGCCCGAGTCGCACGTGGGCGGGCCGCTCGCCCTCGTCCGTACCGGCGACCCGATCACCCTGGACGTCCAGGCGCGCACCCTGCGCCTGGAGGTCGACGACGCGGAACTGGAACGCCGGCGCGCGCAGTGGCAGGCACCGCCGCCGCGCTACGGACGCGGCTACGGCGCGCTGTACCAGGACCAGATCACCCAGGCCGACACCGGCTGCGACTTCCGCTTCCTGGCCCGGCCCGGAGAAGTGCCGGAGCCCTACGCGGGCTGACGCCCCACCGCGCACCACCCCGCACCGCCACCGCGCCCGTGGCGGTCCCGCACCACTAGGCAAGCGCTTTCCCCGCACCCGTACGAAGGAGTACCGGTCATGGCCACAGCCGTGGCGAAACCACCCCGGCCCCCGCGGCGCCGGCCGTCCGGCGCCGCCCGGCGCACCCCGTACCTCCTGATCGCCCCGGCCGTCCTGCTGATGCTGGGCTTCATCGCCTACCCGATGGTCAGCGTCCTCTACTACAGCCTGCAGGACCACAACGTCACCAAGCCCTGGCGGAACGGCTTCGCCGGCCTCGGCAACTTCCGGCGGATCCTCTTCGACGACCCGCTGTTCTGGCAGAGCCTGCTCTTCAGCCTCAAGTGGGTCGCCGCGGAGGTGGGGCTGCAGCTCGCCCTCGGGCTGGCGCTCGCCCTGGTCGTCAACCAGACCTTCGTCGGCCGCGGCCTGTCCCGCGCCCTGGTCTTCTCGCCGTGGGCCGTCTCCGGCGTGCTGACCACCACGATCTGGATGCTGCTCTACAACCCCGCCACCGGCATCAGCCGCTACCTGGCGGACGCCGGCATCGGCGAGTACGGCACCTCGGTGCTCTCCGACCCCGCCACCGTCTTCCCGGCCGCCGTCCTGGCCGAACTGTGGCGCGGGGTGCCGTTCTTCGCCATCCTCATCCTCGCCGACCTGCAGTCCATCCCGAACGAGCTGTACGAGGCGGCCTCGGTCGACGGCGCGGGCCGCTTCCGGCGGTTCTTCCACATCACGCTGCCCCACCTGCGGGACGCCATCGTGCTGTCCACGCTGCTGCGCGGGGTGTGGGAGTTCAACAACGTCGACCTGCTCTACACGCTCACCGGCGGCGGTCCCGCCGGTTCGACGACCACACTGCCGCTGTACGTGGCCAACACCGGCATCGACGGCCACGACTTCGGCTACGCGTCCGCGCTCACCACCGTCGCCTTCGTGATCCTCCTGTTCTGCTCCATCGTCTACCTGCGTCTGAGCAAGTTCGGGGGCGACCGCACATGACCACCACCGTGCCGGAGAGGAACGGCCTCCCCCTGCCGCGCGTGGCGCCCGCCACGCGCCCCGACGACGGCGGCGGTGCCGGGCCGCGCCGCGGGCGCCGGGGGCTCGGCGCGGGTGCGCCCCGCTGGCAGATCTACCTGCCGCTCGGCCTGTACCTGCTGTTCACGCTCGTCCCCTTCTACTGGATGCTGCTGTTCGCGCTGCGCCCCTCGGGGTCCACCTCGCTGGTGCCGTGGCCGGCCACCACCGCGCACTTCTCGAAGGTGTGGAACGACCTCGGTTTCGCGGTCTTCTTCAAGAACAGCCTGCTCATCGGCGTGGCCACGCTCGTGATGACCACCGTGATCGCCCTGCTCGGCGGTTACGCGCTGGCCCGTTTCGACTTCCGCGCCAAGCGCGCCTTCCTGCTCGCCCTGCTGTGCTCGCAGTTCATCCCGGGCGCGCTCATGCTGGTGCCGCTCTTCCAGATCTTCAGCGAGCTGCGCATGATCGACTCCCTGTGGAGCGTCATCGTCGCCGAGACGGTCTTCCAGCTGCCGCTGTCGATCATCCTCATCAGCGGCTTCATCAGGAACGTCCCGGTGTCGCTGGAGGAGGCCGCCTGGGTCGACGGCTGCGGCCGGATCCGGGCCTTCTGCGCGGTGGTGCTGCCGCTGCTGCGGCCGGGGCTGGTCGCGGTGGGCTCCTTCGCCTTCGTGCACAGCTGGAACCACTTCCTCTTCTCGCTGATGTTCCTCAGCACGCAGGAGAAGTACACGATCCCCGTCGGCCTCAGCTACACCATCGGCTCCGGCGAGAGCGTCGAGCTCGGAACGCTCGCCGCGGGCGGCGTCGTGGCCGCGGTGCCCGTCGTCATCGTCTTCGCCTTCATCCAGAAGTGGCTGGTCACCGGCTTCAGTGCCGGTGCGGTGAAGGGCTGACGCCCGTCCCGCCACCAGCCACCCGCCCCTGTCCCGCGGACGAGGAGGTCCGAACCGTGCGAGATGCATCCACGCGGCCCGGCGACGCGCCCGTGCCCGTCGTCCTGGCCGGGGCCCGCGGCCACGGCGCCTGGCACCTGGAGAACCTGAGGAGGCTGTCGGCCACCGGTCTGGTGCGGCTCGCCGGGATCTGCGACACCGTCCCGCTCGCGCCGGGGGAACCGGCCGGGTTCCCCGGACCCGCCCACGGCACCGACCTGGGCGAACTGACCGCGCGGACCGGCGCCGGGATCGTCATCGTCTGCACCCCCCTCCACACGCACACCGACCTGGCGCTGGCCGCGGCCGCGCAGGGCGCCCACGTGCTGCTGGAGAAGCCGCCCGCGCCCTCCTACGCCGCGTACGAACGGCTGGTCGCCGGGGTCGAGGCGAGCGGACGGGCCTGCCAGATCGGCTTCCAGTCGCTCGGCTCGCACGCCCTGGACGCCGTCCGCGCGCTGGTGGCCGACGGCGCGATAGGCACCGTGCGCGGCATCGGCGCCGCCGGCAACTGGGTGCGCGACGAGCACTACTTCCGCCGGGCCGCCTGGTCGGGGCGGCGCAGGATCGGCGGTACGGACGTGGTCGACGGGGTGCTCACCAACCCCCTCGCCCACGCCGTCGCCACCGCGCTCGCCCTGGACGGCAGCGAACGCGCCGAGGACGTCGGGGCGATCGAGCTGGAGCTCTTCCGGGCCAACGCCATCGAGGCCGACGACACCTCCGCCCTGCGGCTGCGCACCGCGCGGGGCACGGTCGTCACGGTCACCGCCACCCTGTGCGCCGAGCGGAGCGCCGAGCCGTACGTCGTCGTCCACGGCGACCGAGGCCGTGTGACGTTCTGGTACAAGCAGGACCGCGTCCTGCTGCAACGCGCCGGGCGCGGCCCGCAGGAGCAGCGGTACGGGCGCACGGACCTGCTGGAGAACCTGGTCGCGCACGTGCGGCACGGCGAGGATCTGCTCGTGCCGCCCCGCGCCACCGGTGCCTTCATGAAGGTCGTCGAGGCCGTGCGCACCGCCCCGGACCCGGTGCCGCTGCCCGACGGCGCCTGGCGCTCCGAGCCCGGCGAACGGTCCGCGCGACGTGTCGTCACCGGGGTCGACGGCATGGTCACCGCCGGCGCGGAGACCCTGGCCCTCTTCTCCGAGCTGGGCGCCCCCTGGGCCGCGCCGAACGGGGCGGTCCGGCGATGACGACCACCGTGCTGCGTGCCGCCGGACGTACCGTCGGACGGTACGTCCACCGCCCCGAGCTGCCCGGGCGGCTCGCCCCACGCCCGTACCTGCACCCGCTGACCACCCTGGCCGGGGTGCCCGTCACCGAGTTCATGCCCGGCGACCACCTCCACCACCTCGGGGTGAGCGTCGCCGTCCCCGACGTCGACGGGCGCAACTTCTGGGGCGGGCGCACCTACGTCCGCGACCGGGGCCCGGCCGAGCTGGACGACCACGGCGTCCAGGAGCACCTGGGCCTGCTCCGCGGCGGCCCGGACGGCTTCACCGAGGAGCTGTCCTGGCGCACCGGGGACCGCGAACTGCTCCGCGAGCGGCGGACGGTCACGGCCCGCGCGCTCGGCAGGGGCTGCTGGGCGCTCGACGTCACCTTCGCCCTGGCCAACCCCGGCGACCGGGAGCTGACCATCGGCAGCCCGGCCACCAACGGCCGCCCCGGCGCCGGATACGGCGGCTTCTTCTGGCGGGCGCCCGCCGAGCCGGAGCGGGCGCGGGTGTTCACGGCCGGTGCGGAGGGCGAGGAGGCCGTGCACGGCCGGGCGGCCGACTGGCTGGCCCTCTCGGGCGAGGGCTGGACGCTGGTCTTCGCCGGGGCGACCGCCGGGACCCGCCGCGACCCGTGGTTCGTGCGCACCGCCGAGTACCCCGGCGTCGGCTCCTCCCTCGCCTGGGCGCGGCGGCTGCCCGTCCCCGCGGGCGGCACCGTGACCCGGCGGATCGTCACCGCCGTCGCCGACGGTCGCCTCGGACCCGCGCAGGCCGGCGCGCTGGCCCGCCGCCTCGTCGACGGGAGCGGCTGACGATGCGCCCCTGGACCGCCGGCCTCGGCGACGGCACCCACCGCCGCGGACACCGGCGACGGCCCACGCCGGACCCCGGGCCACCCCTCACGTCCCCACCACCCGCACACACCCCGACAGGAGAGTCACCATGAGAGCACCGAAGGGCCGCGGAGCACGCCTCGCCGCCGCCGTCGCGGCCGTCTCCGCACTGGCGCTGACCGCGTCCGCCTGCGGCACCGACGGCAAGGGCAGCTCGGGCAGCGAGGGCAGCGGCAAGGGCACCGTCACCTTCTGGGACAACAACGGCGGTGTCCGCACCGAGGTGTGGAAGGAGATCATCTCCCGCTTCGAGAAGAAGAACCCGGACGTCAAGGTGAAGTACGTCGGGGTCGCCGCCGCCGACGTGCAGTCCAAGTACGACACCGCCATCGCGGGCGGCAAGGGCCTGCCCGACGTGGGCGGCGTGGGCACCGCGATGCTCGCGAGCCTGGTGGCGCAGGGCGCGCTCGACCCGGTGACCGACCGCATCGACGACAGCCCCCTGAAGGGCAGGTTCGACCCCAACCTGGTCACGAGCGTGCAGGCGGCGGGCGGCGGCGACGAGCTGTTCTCGGTGCCGACCTCCGCGAACATGGGCGTCCTGTGGTACCGCACCGACCTCTTCGAGGCCGCGGGGGCGCAGGCGCCCACCACCTGGGACGCGTTCTTCACGGCGACGCAGAAGCTGACGGACCGCAAGAACAACGAGTTCGGCTTCACCTTCCGCGGCGGCGCCGGCTCGATCGCCCAGGCCCTGGACATGATGTACGGGCAGTCGGGCATCGACAGCTTCTGGAACGGCGACACGACCACCGTCAACGACGCCAAGAACGTGGCGGCGCTGGAGAAGTACGTCGCGCTGTACAAGAAGACCACGCCCGAGGCCGACCTCAACAACGACTTCACCAAGATGGTCGCCGAGTTCGACAACGGGAAGATCGGCATCCTCCAGCACAACCTGGGTTCCTACCAGAACCACCTGGACGCCCTCGGTCAGGGCAAGTTCGCGGGCGTGGCCATGCCGGTCGACGCGGCGGGGGTGCGCACCACGGTCTCCAACCCGGTGGACGGGCTCGGTCTGTTCAAGAGCTCCGAGAACAAGGAGGCCGCCTGGAAGTTCATCGAGTTCGCCGCCTCCGCGGAGGCGAACAGCCTGTGGAACGAGTCCGCCGGTGCCATCCCGTCCAACACCGAGGCGCAGGACGACGACTGGATCGCCTCCGCCGGGGCCACCAAGATCGCCATCGAGGCGCTCACCGACCCCAAGACGAAGATCGTCCAGCTGCCGTACTACCTGCCGGACTGGAACACCCTCAGCAAGGCCGACAGCGAACCGGAGTTCCAGAAGGTCGTCCTCGGCCGGCTGAGCGCCAAGGACTTCCTCGACGCCTTCGCCGGGAAGCTCAACGCCGCGCAGGCGGACTGGAAGAAGCACACCTCCTGATCCGCGTGCCCGGGTACGGGAAGGCCGGCGGCGCCCACGCCGCGCCGTGAGCCGCCGGCCGTCCCCGCTCCCCCTCC
>NZ_JARAVK010000308.1:0-9133 GCF_033792765.1 Streptomyces sp. PA03-6a
GTCCGCAACGGTCCGGGGGCGCACGGCGGGCGGCGGGGGTGGGCTGCGGGGGCAGGTGGCGCCGGGTCAGTCGGTGACGGCGTACGCCTGCAACGAGTACAGCGAGTAGCCGTACTTCGTGCCGCGCTCCAGCCCCTGCACGCGCAGGAAGCGCGTGTCGGAGGGGGCGTCCAGCCGTACGGACTCGGTGCCGCCGCGGCCGTCGGAGATCACCGCCGCGGTGTGCCAGCTCTGCCCGTCGGCCGAGGTCAGGATCGTGTAGCGGGCGGCGTACGCGTCCTGCCAGCGCAGCACCACCCGGCCGATCCTGGCGGCCCGCGGGAGCTCGGCCTGCACCCAGGCGTCGTCCCGCACGGGGGAGGACCAGCGGGTCGCGGGGTCACCGTCGGTCAGCGCCGAGGCCGGGAAGTCGGCGGTCTCGTCACCGGAGGAGGCGGCCGGGGCGCCCGCGGCGAGGTCGGGGCCGCCGGTGCGCGGATAGGCGTGCACCGTGACGGTCTGCCGCACGGTGCGGCCCTCGGCGCGGAACGCCAGCGGCACCTCGTACACGCCGGGCACACCGTCCGCGGGCAGGGACAACCGCACCGGCACCACGACCTTGCCGCCGCGCGGCAGTTCCACCTCACCGGGCGTAACGGCCTCGACGCCCTCCGGGGCCTCGGCGGTCAGCGACACCCTGGCGGCGGCGGGCGAGGCGTCGGTCAGCTCCGCGGTGACGGTCGCGGGGGCGCCGCCGAGTTCCAGGTCGGTCTCGGTACGGTCCAGGGTCATCCGGGCCGCGGGCCGGTCGGCGTACCAGGGCACGATCTCGTGGACGACCGGCGGATGGGCCCCCGCCGACGGGGTGACCCGCACCGCGTCCACCCGCAGGCCCTGCGCCGGCAGTTCGGTCCAGCCGCCGCCCAGCGAACCGAGCCGGTGCCAGCCCTGGCCGGGCACCCGCACCTCCACCGACCCGGCGGTCCCCGGCCCGGTGTCGGTGAGCACGGTCAGCGCCTCCAGCGGGCGGGCCGAGCCGTACTCCAGGGTCAGCCCCCCGGCGGGCACGCGGACGGTGGTCGTGGCGTCGCCGTCGGAGGCCGCCAGGGACGCGGGGTCGGCGGCGAGGACGCCGGAGGCACCGTCGTCCTCCGTGCCGACGGTGAACTCCCGCACCGTCACGGCGTTCTCCTGCGCGGCGGTCGCGCGCAGCCGCACGTACCGCGCCCGGGTGCCCTCGGGCAGCCGCACGGTCACGGTCCGGTCGTCGTGCACCGTGGCGGCGGTCCGCCAGCCGCCCTCGTCGCCCGCGGAGTACTCCAGCACCGCCTCGCGCAGGTAGTCGTCCCGCTCGGGGCCCCGCTGCGCGGTCCCCATGGCGACGCGCACGCTGCGGATCGTCCGGGTGCCGCCCAGGTCGACCCCGAAGGCGTCGTCCTGCCGGGGAGGGGCGTCGCTGGCCCAGGCGGTGCCGTCCTTGCCGTCGGTCATCAGCGACGGGTCGGTGGACCGGGCCGAGCCCAGGGTGGCGGTGGCCTTGCGGCCCGCGGTGCGCACGCCGGTCCACGCGTCCGCCGTGGCCAGCGTCTTCGCCAGGAACGGGTCGAGCACCCCGTGGCCCACGGTGGCCGGGCTGTTCGCTATCCGCCGGCGGGCCCGCTCCAGCGCCAGCCGGTCCCGCCACGCGCCGGTGCCGTCACCCGCGCGCAGCGCCACCAGCATGTCGACGGCGTGCTCGCCCGCCGAACCGTACCGGGCCAGCTGGCTCAGCCACGGCCGCACCTCGCCGCCGAAGGAGCCGTCCGCCAGTCCGTCAAGGCGTTCCGGGGCGCCGCGCATCGTGGTGAACGCCGCGCGCAGCCGGCCGGCCGCCTTTTCCAGCCGCTCCCGGCCGCCGTTCGCGTAGGCGTCCAGGAACTCCGCGATGAGCGGCCGCAGATACGCCGACTCGCCCTCGTCCAGCGCCGAGGAGGCCTCGTTGCCCGCGAGGGCCCGCAGTGCGTCGCGGGCTCCGGGATCGCGGCCCGCCAGGTCGTCGACGGCCGCGCGCCAGGAGGCCGCACGGTCGTACCCACGCGGGTTCCACGCGTAGTCGGCCACCGTGAACAGCGCGATCCGGGAGGCGGCGGGCTGGCGCATCGCCGTCGCCAGCAGTCCCGCGGACGCCGTCGCGACCGCGGGCTCGCGTCCGGTGTAGGGGCCGAGGAAGATCCGGTCCTCGGCGAAGTCGTTGACCGGGTAGTCGTCCATCGTCAGCAGCGGGTGCTGCAGCGCCGCCCGGGCATCGGCGATCTGCCGCCCGGTGATCTCCCCCGGGACGACGCCGACACCCGTCCACGCCACCTCCACGCCCCGGTCGAGCACCCGGGCCAGTTCGCCCCGGAAGTCCGTGGCGCCGTCCTGGTAGTACTCCGTCGGCAGCAGCGACAGCGGTACGGCGGCCCCGTGGCGCTCCGCCAGGTGGGCGGCGAGCGCGTTGGCCACGTCGGCCTGCGCCCGGGCCGCCGCCTCGGGGCCGTCGCCGTACGCGTCCGCGTCGGCCTCGCAGTGCCACTCGCTGTAGCTCACGTCCTGGAACTGCAGCTGGAAGCCGCGCACGCCCAGCGCCCACATCGCGTCGGCCTTGCGCAGCAGCGCCCTGCGGTCCTCCTGCGAGGAGAAGCACAGCGCCTGGCCCGGCGACACCGCCCACGCCAGCGTCACGTGGTTGGCCCGGGCCCGCTCGGCGAGCGCGCGGAACTCCGCGCGGCGCGGGGCGGGGTAGGGCTCGCGCCACCGCTCCTGGCGGTAGGGGTCGTCGCCGGGGGCGTACAGGTAGCGGTTCTGCTTGGTGCGGCCGAGGAAGTCCAGCTGGGCGAGCCGCTGCTCCTGGGTCCACGGCTCGCCGTAGAAGCTCTCGGTGACGCCGCGCGTCGCCGCCGCGGGCCAGTCGCGGACGACGACGCCCGCCAGGCCGCGCGCGGTCGTCAACTGGCGCAGCGTCTGCGCCGCGTGGAACAGGCCGTCCTCGCCCGCCCCGTCCAGCGCCACGACGGCGCGGCCGCCGGTGCGTCCCACGGCGAGCCGGTAGCCGCCGGAGGGCAGGTCCCCGGTGGGCGCGGCACCCAGGGCGCGCAGCGCGGTGTCGGCGCGCGCGCCGCCGGCGTAGACCACCAGCCCCCGAGGGTCCGCCGCCCCCTCGTGGAGCGTGGTCACGCCCGCGCCGCGCAGGATCGCGCGGAGGGCGTCCAGGGCGTAGGGGTCGGCCCCGGGCCCGGCGACCAGGGTCGCCGTGTCCGGTACGGCGACGGTGCCGCCGCGACTGCGCCGCGACTGCGGCTCGGGGTGGACGGCGGGCGCGGCGTCCGCCGTCACGGTGCCGTCCGTGGTGCCGGGCGCCGTCGTCGGGGCGACGGGTGGAGCGGCCAGGGCGGCCGGCGTGGTCCCGAGCACCCCGCCGACGACGGCGGCGACGAGCGCTGCCGTGTGGGTCGCGGCGGTTCTCCTGCCCGGGGTCATGGTCCGACAGCCCATCACCCGCACGGAGGGCGTGTCAACGCGACGACGCGCCCCTTCCGGCCCGTGCCCGCGGGCCGTACCGCCGGTAGCCGGCGGCGCCCGGGGACACGACCGGCCGGTCGAGGGAAAACCCCCGGCCGTCCCACCCCTGCCGCGTGCGAGGATGGCCGAAAACCCGACGAAGGAGACGGACACGTGCCCGGCACCAACCTCACCCGTGAGGAGGCGCGGCAGCGAGCGCGCCTGCTCACCGTGGACGCGTACGACATCGAGCTCGACCTGAGCGGGGCCCAGGAGGGCGGCACCTTCCGGTCGGTGACCACGGTGCGCTTCGACTCCGCCGAGGCGGGTGCCTCGACCTTCATCGACCTGGTCGCCCCCGCGGTCCACGAGGTGGTGCTCAACGGCACCGCGCTGGACCCGGCCGAGGTCTTCGCGGACAGCCGCATCGCCCTGCCGTCGCTGCAGGCCGGCGCCAACGAGCTGCGGGTCGTCGCGGACGCGGCGTACACCAACACCGGCGAGGGCCTGCACCGCTTCGTCGACCCGGTCGACAAGCAGGCGTACCTCTACACCCAGTTCGAGGTGCCGGACGCCCGCCGGGTCTTCGCCAACTTCGAGCAGCCCGACCTCAAGGCGAGCTTCACCTTCACCGTGAAGGCCCCGGCCGGCTGGACGGTCATCTCCAACTCCCCGACGCCCGAGCCGGTCGACAACACGTGGAGCTTCGCGGCCACCCCGCGCATCTCCACGTACATCACCGCGCTGATCGCCGGCCCCTACCACGCCGTGCACAGCACCTGGGAGGGCGAGGGCGGCCGCAGCGTGCCGCTGGGCCTGTACTGCCGTCCCTCGCTGACGGAGTTCCTCGACGCCGACGCCATCTTCGAGGTCACCCGGCAGGGCTTCGACTGGTTCGAGGAGAAGTTCGACTTCCCCTACCCCTTCGCCAAGTACGACCAGCTCTTCGTGCCGGAGTTCAACGCCGGCGCGATGGAGAACGCGGGCGCGGTCACCATCCGCGACCAGTACGTCTTCCGCTCCAAGGTGACCGACGCGGCCTACGAGGTGCGCGCCGAGACGATCCTCCACGAGCTGGCCCACATGTGGTTCGGCGACCTGGTCACCATGGAGTGGTGGAACGACCTGTGGCTGAACGAGTCGTTCGCCACCTATACCTCCATCGCCTGCCAGGCCTACGCGCCCGGCAGCAAGTGGCCGCACTCCTGGACCACCTTCGCCAACTCCATGAAGACCTGGGCGTACCGGCAGGACCAGCTGCCGTCCACCCACCCGATCATGGCGGAGATCAACGACCTGCAGGACGTCCAGGTCAACTTCGACGGCATCACCTACGCCAAGGGCGCCTCCGTCCTCAAGCAGCTGGTGGCCTACGTCGGCATGGACGAGTTCTTCACCGGCGTCCAGGCGTACTTCAAGCGCCACGCCTGGAAGAACACCCGTCTGGCCGACCTGCTGTCCGCCCTGGAGGAGACCTCCGGCCGCGACCTGAAGACCTGGTCGAAGAAGTGGCTGGAGACCGCCGGCATCAACATCCTGCGCCCGGAGATCGAGACCGCCGCCGACGGCACCATCACCTCCTTCGCCGTGCGCCAGGAGGCCCCGGCGCTGCCGGCCGGCGCCAAGGGCGAGTCGATCCTGCGGCCGCACCGCATCGCGATCGGCGCCTACGAGCTCCAGGACGGCAAGCTGGTCCGCGTCCAGCGCGTCGAGCTCGACGTCGACGGCGAGCTGACCGCGGTGCCCGAGTTCGTCGGCGTCACGCGCCCGGCGGTCGTGCTGCTCAACGACGACGACCTGTCGTACGCCAAGGTGCGGCTCGACGAGGTCTCGCTGGACACCGTCCGCGAGCACCTCGGCGACTTCACCGAGTCGCTGCCGCGCGCCCTGGTGTGGGCCTCGGCGTGGGACATGACCCGCGACGGCGAACTCGCCACCCGTGACTACCTGGAGCTGGTGCTCTCCGGCATCGGCAAGGAGTCCGACATCGGCGTGGTGCAGTCCCTGCACCGCCAGGTGAAGACGGCGCTGGAGCTGTACGCCGCGCCCGAGTGGCGCGAGACCGGCCTGGCCCGCTGGACCGAGGCGACGCTGGAGCACCTGCGCGCGGCCGCCCCCGGCAGCGACCACCAGCTCGCCTGGGCCCGCGCGTTCACCGCGACGGCCCGCACCAAGGACCAGCTGGACCTGATCGCCGGGCTGCTCGGCGGCACGGAGACGATCGAGGGCCTGGCCGTCGACACCGAGCTGCGCTGGTCCCTCCTGGAGCGGCTGGCCGCCACGGGCCGCGCCGACGAGGAGGCCATCGCGGCCGAGCTCGGCCGGGACGCCACGGCGGCCGGTGAGCGGCACGCGGCGACCGCGCGCGCCGCGCGTCCCACGGCGGAGGCGAAGGCCGGGGCGTGGGCCTCGGTCGTCGAGGCGGAGACGCTCACCAACGCCGTCCAGGAGGCGGTCATCGCCGGCTTCTACGAGCCGGACCAGCGCGAGCTGCTGGCGCCGTACACGCAGCGGTACTTCGCGGCGGTCTCGGACGTCTTCGCCTCCCGGAGCCACGAGATGGCCCAGCAGATCATCGTCGGGCTCTACCCGGCGCTCCAGGTCTCCCAGGACACCCTGGACGCCACCGACGCCTGGCTGGCGGCGGCCGATCCGGCGCCGGCGCTGCGGCGCATGGTGACGGAGTGCCGTGCCGGGGTCGAGCGCGCGCTCAAGGCCCAGGCCGCGGACGCGGCGGCCGGCTGACCGGCGGGCACAGCCCTGTGAGGGCCCCCGCGGCGCACCGCCGCGGGGGCCCTCGGGTCTTCCGGGAGTCCTCCGCGCCCGGACACGGGGGCGCGTGGGGCGCCGCGGGGGCTGCCGCCTCGCGACGTGCCGAGGGACGCTGGGCCGTTCGGGGAGTGCCACGCGCCGTCGCGGGGCCGGTCGCCGGCGATGCGGATGCCTGACGACGGGGGCGCGCCGGGACCGCCGGACGGGCCGGAACGCTCCCGCGGGCGGTACGACCGGCACGAGGTACCGGGGAACACCTGAAGCCGGGCCGCGGTGCTCCGCGGCCCGGTCAGCGAGGTGGGAAGGGGATCAGCCCTGGGCCTTGCGGGACTTGTCGGTCGCGACGACCAGACCCGCGATGACGAGGAACAGGGCGATCGGCAGGGCGACGTACAGGCCCAGCGTCTGGAGCACGCTCAGACCGGAACCCGGGTCGTCGCCGTCGTCGCGGGTGTTCGCGAACGCGGGGGACGACATCAGCAGCATCAGCGCCGTACCGGCCGTGACGGCACCGGCGCGCAGGGCGTTCTTGTTGAGCTTGTCCACGCTCTCAAAGTAGCGAACGCTCCGGCGGCCCGCGCGTCCGGGGTGGTGTTACGGCCCGTCGGGCGCCGCCATCGCGGTCCGCACCTCGTGCGCCAGCGCGTGCAGCCGGGGCGAGGCGGTCAGCTGCTCCAGGGTGAGCGGCCGGCCCTCGGCGTCCGCCACCGGCAGCCGCCAGTTGGGGTACTGGTCCCAGGTGCCCGGCAGGTTCTGCGGACGGCGGTCGCCGACCCCGTCCGGCAGCCAGACGCCGACCATGCGGGCCGGCGTCCGCGCCAGGAAGCGGTGGACGGCCTTGACGACCGCCTCCTCGTCGCGGGTGCCCTCCGGCAGCATCCCCAGCCGGCCGAGCAGCGCCAGCCACTCCGCGACCTCCACGGCGTCCTCGGCCTGCTCCACCTCCAGCGGCCGGGTCAGCAGGCCCAGCCGGTGCCGCAGCCCGACGTGCTCCCCGGTCAGCCGGGCCGCCGTCGTCGGCAGGTCGTGGGTGGTCACCGTCGCCAGCGCGTCCGCCCGCCAGGCCGCGGGCGGCAGCGGACGGGCGTGCGCGGAGCCGTGCGCCCCCTCCCAGTCGCGCTCGAACCAGAGCACCGACGTGCCGAGGATGCCCCGGTCGGCCAGCTCCTCGCGGACGCCCGGCTCGACCGTGCCGAGGTCCTCCCCTATGACGACGGCACCTGCGCGCTGCGCCTCCAGCGCGAGGACGCCGAGCATCGCCTCGGCGTCGTAACGGACGTACGCGCCCCGCGTCGGCGGCTCGCCCTCGGGCACCCACCACAGGCGGAAGAGCCCCATCACATGGTCGATGCGCAGGCCCCCCGCGTGCCGCAGCACGTTGCGCAGCAGGTCGCGGTAGGGCGCGTACCCCGTGGCGGCCAGGGCGTCCGGGCGCCACGGCGGCAGGCCCCAGTCCTGGCCGTGGGCGTTGAAGGCGTCCGGCGGCGCGCCGACCGACATCCCGTGGGCGAGGGCGTCCTGCAGCGCCCAGGCGTCGGAACCGGAGGGGTGCACGCCGACCGCGAGGTCGTGGACGATGCCGACCGCCATGCCGGCGTCCCGCGCCGAACGCTGGGCCGCGGCCAGTTGGGCGTCCGTCAGCCAGGCCAGCCAGCAGTGGAAGTCGACCTGGTCCAGCCGTTCGCCGCGGAGCCGCGCGACCTGCCCCGAGCGCGGGTCGCGCAGCCCCGCCGGCCAGCCGCGCCACTGCGGGCCGTGCAGCTCGGCCAGCATCGACCAGGTGGCGTGGTCGTCCAGTGCCTGCCCCTGGTCCGCGAGGAAGTCGCAGTACGCGGCCCGCCGTCCCGGCGACAGCGGCACCTTGCGGACCAGCGCCAGCGCCTCGCGCTTCAGCTCCCACACCGCGTCACGGTCGATCAGGGCGTCCTTCAGCAGGACCGAGTCGCGCAGCACTGCCGCCTTGCGCAGCAGGTCCGCGGCCCGCTCGCGGTCGTCGGGGCCGAGGTAGGCGTACTCCGGGATCTCCTCCACCCGCAGGTACACCGGATCGGGGAAGCGCCGAGAGGACGGACGGTACGGCGACGGGTCCGTGGGATGCCCCGGCACGGCCACGTGCAACGGGTTGACCTGCAGGAAGCCCGCGTGCAGCGCCCGGCCCGTCCAGGCCGCGAGGTCCGCGAGGTCGCCGAGGTCGCCCATGCCCCAGGACCGCGAGGACAGCACGGAGTACAGCTGCGCCATGAAGCCCAGGACGCGCTCCGGGGGCCCGGGCAGCCGTTCCGGCGCCACGACGAGCTGCGCCTGCGCCGTGCGACCGTCGGGGGCCTGCGCGCGCAGCACGTGCCGCCCCACGGGCAGCGGCGTGCCGCCGTCCCAGGTGGCCTCGCCGCCGTCCTCCGTCGTCAGCCGCAGCCCGGTGCCCTCGGGCAGCCGGTGCCGGAGCGGACGTCCCCTGCGCATCACGACGCTGCGGGGGAGCAGCCGCCGCCCCGCACGGTGATCGTGCTCCGCCAGCGCGTTCCGCACCGCCGCCGGGGTCGAGGCGTCGACGCCCAGCGCGGCCAGCACCGCCACGACCGTCCCGTCCGGCACGCGCACCTCGCGGTCCGGCGACGGACGGTAGGTGACGTCCACGCCGTGCAGCGCGGCGAGTCTGTCCCGGTCGGCGGCTTCGGTCATGGGATGCCCTCCTGGGGCGTCATCGCGGGTGCGCTTTCTCCGGACAGCCTCAGCCATACCCACTGCGTGGCCGCACAGTCGCATTCCGTACACGCGCTCCACCCAGGAGTGGCAGCACGTCGTGGTCCCGGGTCGTGCCGCGAAGCGGCCCGCCCTCCCCCAGCCTTCGGCCGGGGTTGCCCCC
>NZ_JARAVK010000309.1:0-9125 GCF_033792765.1 Streptomyces sp. PA03-6a
CCCGGCACCACCCCGGACACCCCGGACACCCCGGACACCCCGGACACCCCGGGCAACGACGCAGAAGGAGGCAGCACACCGTGAGCGACGCCCTCGAAGTGATCCTCCGGCTGCTCGCCGTGCTCGTCGCCTTCCTCGTCCTGCCCCTCGTCGTCGGCCAGACCGAGCACAAGGTCATGGCCCACATGCAGGGCCGCCTCGGACCCATGTACGCCGGCGGCTTCCACGGCTGGGCCCAGCTCGTCGCCGACGGCGTGAAGTTCGCGCAGAAGGAGGACGTGGTCCCGGCCGACGCGGACCGGAAGATCTTCCAACTCGCGCCCGCCGTCGCGTTGCTGCCCTACCTCCTGGTCATCGTCGCGATCCCGGTCGGTCCCGACGGACTCGTCGGCCAGGACATCGACGCGGGCCTGTTCTTCGTGCTCGCCGTCATGGGCGTCGGCGTGCTCGGCTCCCTCATGGCCGGCTGGGCCTCCGCCAACAAGTTCTCCCTCCTGGGCGGTCTGCGCACCGCCGCGCAGCTGATGTCGTACGAGCTGCCGATGCTGCTCGCCGCCGCGTCCGTCGCCATGGCGGCCGGGACGCTCTCGCTGCCCGGCATCGTCGACGCGTACGCCTGGTGGTGGACGCCGTGGCAGCTGATCGGCGCCTTCGTGTTCTTCACCGCCGGCCTCGCCGAACTCCAGCGGCCGCCCTTCGACATGCCCGTCGCGGACTCCGAGATCATCTTCGGTGCCTACACCGAGTACACGGGCATGCGCTTCGCCCTGTTCCTGCTCGCCGAGTACGCCGGCATCGTCGTGCTGTGCGGCCTGACCACCGTCCTGTTCCTCGGCGGCTGGCACGGCCCCTGGTCCGGCAGCCTCGGCTGGCTGTGGACGCTGCTCAAGACCGCGGCCCTGGCCTTCGTCGTCATCTGGCTCCGGGTCACGTACCCGCGCCTGCGCGAGGACCAGCTGCAGAGGTTCGCCTGGACCGTCCTCATCCCGCTCGCCCTGGCCCAGATCGCGCTCACCGGCGTGGTGAAGGTGGTGATCTCCTGATGGGCATCCCCGGTTCCGGCCTGGCCAAGGGCCTCGCCGTCACCTTGCGCACGATGACCCGGCGCTCGCACACCGCGCAGTACCCCGAGGTGCAGCCCGAGCTGCCGCCCCGCAGCCGCGGCGTGATCGCGCTGTTCGAGGAGAACTGCACGGTCTGCATGCTGTGCGCCCGCGAGTGCCCCGACTGGTGCATCTACATCGACTCCCACAAGGAGACGGTGCCCGCCGTCACCCCCGGCGGCCGCGAGCGCAGCCGCAACGTGCTGGACCGCTTCGCCATCGACTTCTCGCTCTGCATGTACTGCGGCATCTGCATCGAGGTGTGCCCCTTCGACGCCCTGTTCTGGTCGCCGGAGTTCGAGTACGCCGAGACCGACATCCTCGACCTCACCCACGAGCGCGACAAGCTGCGCGAGTGGATGTGGACGGTGCCGGCCCCGCCGCCGCTCGACCCGGCCGCCGAGGAGCCCAAGGAGCTCGGTGCCGCCCGCAAGGCCGCGGAGAAGGCCGCCGCCGCGGTCGCCGCCGCCGAGGCCGGGCCCGAGACCGAGCAGCCGGGGGGAGACGCGTGAACCTCTCCGCAGCCCACCCCGGTTTCCTGTCCCCGACCGGGGTCGAGATCGTCTTCGTCCTCGTGGGCGTCGCGACCCTCGCCGCCGCCGTCGTCAGCGTCACCACCAAGCAGCTGGTGCACGCCGCGCTGTGGCTGGTCGTCGCACTCGGCGGCGTCGCCGTCGAATACCTCCTGCTCACCGCCGAGTTCATCGCCTGGGTGCAGGTGCTGATCTACGTCGGGTCGGTCGTGGTGCTCGTCCTGTTCGGGCTGATGCTCACCAAGGCGCCCATCGGCCGCTCCCCGGACGCCGATTCGGGCAACCGGATCGCGGCGCTGGCCGTGGCCGTCGCCGCCGCGGGCACGCTGGTGTGGGTCGTGGTGGACGCCTTCCGGGCCACCTGGATCGACGTGGACGGCGCCGCGCAGGGCTCCACCAAGGTCACCGGCCAGATCCTCTTCCGGCACTGGGTGCTGCCGTTCGAGGCGCTGTCCGTGCTCCTGCTCGCCGCGCTCGTCGGTGCGATCGTCCTGTCCCGCAAGCAGTCCCGTCAGCAGCCGGGGGAGCGCTGATGCATCTCGCCTATCCCGCCGTCCTCGCCGTCCTCCTGTTCTCCGTCGGCCTGTACGGCGTCCTCGCCCGGCGCAACGCGATCCTCGTCCTGATGTCGGTCGAGCTGATGCTGAACGCGGTCAACCTCAACCTGGTCGCCTTCGACGTCTGGCTCCGCGACACCCTCCACGCCGGGCAGGCGCTGACGCTGTTCGTCATCGTCATTGCCGCCGCCGAGATCGGCATCGGCCTCGCCATCGTCCTGCTGGTGTACCGCAACCGGGGCAGCTCGGACGTCGACCGCCTCACCGACCTCGCCGAGCACGACCCGCACGACCCGCAGGGCGAAGGGGACGGGCCCTCCGCACCCGAAGAGAAGGCCGAGGCCGCAGCGTGACCCTGACGACCCTCGCCGTCCTCGTCCCCCTCCTCCCCTTCCTCGGCGCCGTCGGCGGGCTGCTGCTGGGCCGCACAGCCCCCGGCTTCGTCCGGCCGCTGGCCGTGCTGCCCACCGCGACCGCCTTCGTGCTGGCGGTCGTCGTCGCCGTACGGCAGGGCAGCGGCCCGGCCACCGACGCCGCGACCCGGCTCACGCCGACCGGCTCGGTACCCGTCGACCTCGCCCTGCACCTCGACGGCTTCGCGGTCCTCATCGCCGTCCTCGTCGGCCTGGTCGCCACCTGCGTGCAGCTGTACTCCACGGCCTACCTGCGCCACGACCCGCGCTACGCCTCCTACTCCGCCCTGGTCTCCCTCTTCACCGCCGCCATGTTCCTGGTCGTCTACACCGGCGACCTGATGGTGCTGCTGGTCGGCTGGGAGGTCATGGGCATCTGCTCGTACTTCCTGGTCGGCCACTACTGGGAGACCGAGGTCGCCCGGGCCGCCTCGCTCAAGGCCTTCCTGGTCACCAAGCTCGGCGACGTCCCCTTCCTGATCGGCGTCTTCGCGCTCGCCGCCGACGCCGGGACGTTCCGGATCAACGGCATCCTCACGGCGGCCACCCACGGCGGGATCACGCACCCGACCGTCGTCGGCCTGCTGCTGCTCGCCGGCGTCGCAGGCAAGTCGGCGCAGTTCCCGCTGCACACCTGGCTGCCCGACGCGATGGCCGGCCCCACCCCGGTGTCCGCGCTGATCCACGCCGCCACGATGGTCGCGGCCGGCATCTACCTCGTCGCCCGGCTGCTGCCGGTCTTCGAGGCCTCCACCGTCACCCTCGCGGTGCTCGGCGTGCTGGCCGCCGTCACCATGATCGGCTCCGGTCTGGCCGCGCTCGCCCAGGACGACATCAAACGCGTGCTCGCCTACTCGACGATCGGCCAGCTCGGCTACATGGCCGCCGCCCTCGCCGTCGGCGACCGCAGCGCCGCCGTATTCCACCTGGTCTCGCACGGTGCCTTCAAGGCCCTCCTCTTCCTCGCCGCCGGCGTCGTCATCCACGCCGCCGGCACCAACTCGCTGGCCGCGATGTCCCGCATGGGCGACCTCGGCAAGCGCGTCCCCGACGCCATGTGGACCATGGGCATCGCGCTGGCCGCCCTGGCCGCGATCCCGCCCTTCTCCGGCTTCTTCTCCAAGGAGTCGGTGCTGCGGGCGGCCGAGCACGCCGCCTCCGGCCACGCCGAGGGCGTCCCGTCGGCAATCGGCTGGCTCGTCCTGGTCGCCGGGCTGGTCACCGCCGTGCTCACCGCGGGCTACGCCACGCGCCTGTTCCTCCTCGCCTTCCGCGGCCAGGGCGCCGCGGCCCCCCAGGCCCACGGCAAGGAACCGGCCGTCATGACCGCCGTGCTGTGGGTGCTGGCGATCCCCACCCTCGCCTTCGGTGCCGTCTCCCTCGTGCCGACGTTCTTCGACCTCCCCGCCTGGCTCGACGGCAACGAGCTCGCCCCGACCCTGGTCACCTCGATCCTCGGCGTCGGCCTCGCCGTCGTCGGCATCCTGGCGACCTACGGCGCCTGGCAGGCCACCGCGACCCGCCGCGGCGCGCCCATGGGGGCCCTGGTCCCCGCGGCGGCCGACGAGGAGCCGGCGCTCACCGAGGCCGCCGCCTCGCAGACCCACGAACAGGTCTACGGCGACGTTGCCGCCGCCCGGGACCCCGGCGACCCCGGACGCCTGCTGCTCGGCCCGCTCTTCGAGCCCGCCTCGCACGGCTTCCGCCTCGACGCCCTGTACGCGGCGCTCTTCGTCCGCCCCGTGCTCGCCGCCTCCGGCCTCGTCCGCTTCCTCGACCGCGAGGTCGTCGAGACGTACGTCCGCGGCGCGGGCGGACTGCCCCGGCTGCTCGGCGCGCTCGTGCGCCGCACCCAGACGGGCAACGTGCAGACCTATATCAGCGTGCTGCTGGCCGGCTCCGTGATCCTCGCCGTCCTCGTCGCCGTCGGAGCGTGAGCCGTGAACGACACCGTCCTCCAGTACGTCCTCGCGGCCGCCGTCGTCCTGCCGCTGCTCGGTGCCGCGGCGGCCCTGTTGCCGCCCCCGCCCGGTCTGCGGGGGAAGGACCCCGACCAGGCCGTGCTGCGCCACGGCGTCACCGTCACCGGTCTCGTCCTCGCCCTGAGCATCGTCCTCGTCGTGGGCTTCGACCACGACCACCCCGCGACGATGCAGGCGAGCACCGACATCAGCTGGATCCCGGCCCTCGGCATCCGCATCCACCTCGGCATCGACGGCATCAGCCTCCCCCTCTTCGTCCTGAGCGCGCTGCTGACCTTCCTCTGCGCGCTCTACAGCTACTTCAAGATGCCCGCGGGCCCTTCCCCGAAGGCCTTCGTGGCGCTCCTGCTCCTCCTGGAGACGGGCACGCTCGCCACCTTCGCCGTGCTCGACCTGCTGCTCTTCTTCCTCGCCTTCGAGACGGTCCTCATCCCGATGTACTTCCTCATCGCCCGCTGGGGCGGCGAGAACCGGGAGAAGTCCGCCCTGCGCTTCATCCTCTACACACTGCTCGGCTCCGTGATCATGCTGCTCGGCCTGCTCCTCATCGGGCTGAAGGCGGGCACATTCGACATGGTGGCACTCGCCACCGACAGTGGCCCCGGAGCGGCTCTCAGTCACTCCACGCAACTGGTCGCCGTCCTCGCCATCGGACTCGGCCTCGCCGTCAAGACCCCGATGTGGCCGCTGCACAGCTGGCTCCCCGACGCCCACACCGCCGCCCCCACGGTCGGCTCGGTGCTCCTGGCCGGCGTCCTGCTCAAGATGGGCACGTACGGCTTCGTGCGGATCCTGCTGCCCATCGCCCCCGAGGGCATGCAGACCTTCGCGCCTTACCTGGCCGCCTTCGGGGTCGTCGGCATCGTCTACGGGTCGCTGGCCTGCCTGGCCCTGGCCCGCCGCGGCGCCGGCGGCGACCTCAAGCGCCTCATCGCGTACAGCTCCGTCGGCCACATGGGCTTCGTGCTGCTCGGCATCGCCAGCCTGACAACCACCGGCGTCAACGGCGCGCTCTTCGCCAACATCGCCCACGGACTCATCACCGGCCTGCTCTTCTTCCTGGTCGGCGCCCTCAAGGACCGCTACGGCACCACCGACCTCGACGGCCTCGCCGGGCAGACCGGCGCCGCGCTGTACGGCAAGGCCCCCCGCATGGGCGGCCTGCTGGCCTTCGCCGCCGTCGCCTCCCTCGGCCTGCCGGGCCTGGCCGGCTTCTGGGGCGAGATGCTCGCGATGTTCGGCTCCTTCAAGCCCGCCCCGGGCCTGGACCGCGGCGCCTACCTCGTCTTCACCGCGGTCGCGGCCTTCGGCACCCTGCTCACCGCCGCGTACCTCCTCCTCGTCGTGCGCCGCGTCTGCATGGGCGAACGCGACACCGTCCACGCCGCGCCGGCCCTCGCCGACGTCCGGGGCTACGAGTTCGCGGCCTGGACCCCGCTGGTCGTCCTGACCGTCCTCGCGGGCCTCTGGCCCGCCGCCCTGCTCGGCCTCACCGACCCGGCCGTGCGCACCCTGCTCGGAGGCAGCTGATGAGCACCCTCGCCACCTCCGTCGTCCAGTCGGTCGACTGGGCCGCGATCGCCCCGCCCGCCATCGTGGCGGCGGCCGCGCTCATCGTGCTGGTCGCCGACCTCTTCCTGCCCGACGGCCGCAAGCAGCCGCTGGTGGGGATCACCCTCGCCGGCCTCGTGCTGGCCGGACTGAGCCTGCTGCCGCTGCTCGACGGCGACCGCACCACCTTCTGCCTCGTCGGCAGCCCGGCCGACTGCTCCTACGTCGCCGACCACTTCACCCTCGTGGTGCAGTTGCTGGTCCTGGCGGGAGCGCTCGTCGCGGCCCTGCTGTCGGTGCACACCCTCGACGAGCTGCCGGCCGGCGAGTTCTGGTTCCTGCTGCTCTCCTCGGCCTCCGGGGCCGCGCTGCTGCCCGCCTCCCGCGACCTGGCGACCCTCGTGATCGCCCTGGAGGTCACCACCCTCCCGTCGTTCGCCCTGGTCGGCCTGCGCCGCGGCGACCGGCTCTCGAGCGAGGCGGCCCTGAAGTTCTTCCTGTCCTCGGTCGCCGCGACCGCCGTCACCCTGCTGGGCGTCAGCTTCGTCTACGCCGCCACCGGCACCCTCCACCTGGAGGCCATGGCCAAGGGACTGCAGGGCGTCGACCCCCGCCTGGACACCCTCGCCGCCGCCGGCGCCGCCCTCACCGTCGTCGGCTTCGCCTTCAAGCTCGCCGTCGCGCCCTTCCACTTCTGGGTGCCCGACACCTACACCGGCGCCCCGCTCCCGGTCGCCGGCTACCTGTCGGTCGTCGGCAAGGCCGCCGGGTTCGCCGGCCTCATCCTCGTCACCGTCGTCGCCTTCCGGCCGTACGCGCACGTCTGGGGCCCCGCCGTCGCCGTCCTGGCCGCCCTCACCATGACCGTCGGCAACGTCGCCGCCCTGGTGCAGCGCCCCGACCGCCCGCGCAGCGCGGTCCGCCTGCTGGCCTGGTCGTCCATCGGCCAGGCGGGCTACCTGCTGGTCCCGATCGCCGCCGCGGCGTACACCGACCCCGACCGCCAGGTCGGCACCACCCTCGCGTACGCGCTGATGTACGGCGCGGTGAACCTCGGCGCCTTCGGCGTGGCCGCGCTCGTCGCCCGCACCGCGCCGCGCAACCGCCTCACCGACTACCGCGGCCTCCACGGCAGCCACCCGCTCGCCGCACTGGCCATGGCCTTCTTCCTGCTCTGCCTGGCCGGCCTGCCGCCCGGTGTCATCGGCCTGTTCGCCAAGGTCGCCGTCTTCTCCTCGGCCGTCGACGCGGACCTCGGCTGGCTGGCCGCCGTCATGGCCGTCAACGTCGTCATCGCACTCGTCTACTACCTTCGGTGGACGGTGCTGCTCTTCGCGAAGCCCGGGACGGAACCGGCCGTCACCGCCCGCCCGGCCGGCACGCCGCGCCCGCTCGGCGCCGCCATCGCGCTCACCGCCGTCGTCGGGATCGTGCTGTCCGGCGCTCCCCAGCTCATCCTCCGCTTCGCCTCCGACACCCTGCTCTGAGCACCCGGAAGAAGGTGCACAAGGGAACTAACGCCCCTCCGGTGGCGTTGGCCCCTACGGGAGGTTCTCCTTGGACGAGGAGAGAAGGTCCTCCCGATGCACACCTTGGAGGGTGTACCGTGCACCGCCGGCACAACGGCCTGAAGACCGCCGCGCTCCTGGGCGGAATGTCGGCTCTCATCCTGGTCATCGGCAGCTTCTTCGGCCGTACGGGACTGATCGTCGCACTCGTCGTAGCCCTCGGGACCAACGCCTACGCCTACTGGAACAGCGACAAGATCGCCTTGCGCTCCATGCGCGCCCGCCCGGTCAGCGAGTTCGAGGCACCGGCGCTGTACCGCATGGTGCGTGAACTCTCCACCTCCGCCCGGCAGCCCATGCCGCGGCTCTACATCTCCCCGACCGAGGCCCCCAACGCCTTCGCCACCGGCCGCAACCCGCGCAACGCCGCCGTGTGCTGCACCGAGGGCATCCTGCGCCTCCTCGACGAGCGCGAGCTGCGCGGCGTCATCGGCCACGAGCTGAGCCACGTGTACAACCGCGACATCCTCATCTCGTCCGTCGCCGGTGCCCTGGCCTCGGTGGTGATGTTCCTCGTCAACTTCGCCTGGCTGATCCCCATCGGCCGCTCCGACGACGACGAGGGCCCGGGCCTGCTCGGCCTGCTCCTGATGATGATCCTCGGGCCGGTCGCCGCCTCCCTCATCCAGCTCGCCGTCAGCCGCTCCCGCGAGTACGAGGCCGACGCCTCCGGCGCCCGCCTCACCGGCGACCCGCTCGCCCTCGCCTCGGCGTTGCGCAAGCTGGAGACGGGCACCAAGCGCGCCCCGCTGCCGCCCGAACCCCGGCTGGAGACCACCAGCCACCTCATGATCGCCAACCCGTTCCGCCCCGGCGACGTGTCCAAGCTCTTCTCGACCCACCCCCCGATGGGCGAGCGCATCGCCCGCCTCGAGGAGATGGCCGGCCACCGCCGCTGACGCCCACGTGCGGTCCGGCCCGCCCGCGGGTACGGGCCCTGTGGGGGAGGACGGCTGACGGAGCGGCGGCTCCCGTCCTCCTGACGGGCGGGGCCCCCGGACGCATGGGAGGCTTGGGCAATGAAGGCGGTCAACATCGTCCTGAACGTCGTGTGGCTGATCATCTGGGGCCTGTGGATGGCCATCGGCTACGCCCTGCTGGGCCTGCTGATGTTCATCTTCATCATCACCATCCCCTGGGGGATCGCGTCCCTGAGGATCGCCAACTACGTGCTGTGGCCCTTCGGCCGCACCACGGTGGAACGCCGCGACGCGGGCGTCGGGTCACTGCTCGGGAACATCATCTGGCTGATCTTCGCGGGGATCTGGCTCGCCATCGGCCACGTGCTCGCGGGCATCGGCTTCTGCCTGACGATCATCGGCATCCCGTTCGGCATCGCGAACTTCAAGATGGTGCCGATCTCCCTGGTGCCGCTCGGCCGCGAGATCGTCCCCGTCGACGCCCCGTACGCCACACGC
>NZ_JARAVK010000030.1:0-53981 GCF_033792765.1 Streptomyces sp. PA03-6a
GTGCGGCGGGCTTCCTGCTCCCGGCGGTCCTGGGCGTGAAGGCGCTCGGCGGCTGGGCCGGCTGGATCTCCTCCCCGGCAGCGGCGACGGCCCGGTCGGCCGGGCTGTCGTCGGGATTCGCCGTCGGCGCGGCGTTGTTCTTCTGGTGGTTCGTCCACAGGGTCCGGCTCGAGGTCGGCCCGGCCGGGATCGTGGCGGTCAATCCGTGGGGCACCCATCGCCTGGGGCTGGACGAGGTGGCTTCGGTGCGGCTCGGTGCCTGGGGTGCGGAGTTCCATCACGGGGACGGCTTCAAGAGCACGGCGTACGCGCTCAGCGAGCTGGCTGCGGGCACGTCGCAGGTCCGGCGCTTCGCCGAGCTGCGGGCCGTTCTGGAAGCGCGCCCCGGACCCGGGGACTGACCGGGCGGGCCCGTCGCGAGGCCGCTGCGCGGGTGCCCGCCGGAGCGCCGGCCTGGTCCGGTGGCCGTTGCGCCGTCCGGTGTGCCAGGAGCCCCGGGGTGGGGCCGGGCCGCTCGTGCGACGCCCGCGGGGCGCCGGGCACTGGTGGCGGCGGGCGCCGGACAGCTGCGCTGTGGTCCCGTGGGGAGCTGTGCCGTCGGGCTGGTCTCGGGCCCCGGGGCGGGTTGAGCTGGTGGTGCCGCGCCTGCGGGGCCGCTGCGCGGCGGTGGTGGCCCCTTCGTGGAGGGGGACGCCTGGCCCGGCTGGGCCCGCGGGTGGAATCGGGCCGGGTCGGCCGTGTGATGCCCGCGGGGCGCCGGTCAGCTCGCGTAGGCGGTCGGCGGCACTCCCACGGTCGCGGTGAAGTCCCGCACCAGATGGGCCTGGTCGCTGTAGCCGAGCTCCGCGGCCAGGGCGGGCCAGTCGACGGACGCCTCGGACTCGGCGCGCTCCAGGGCCTCGTGGATGCGGTAGCGGAGGATGACCCACTTCGGGCTCACGCCGACGTACGCCGCGAACAGCCGCTGCAGCGAGCGGGCCGACATGCCCTCGGCGCGGGCGAAGTCCTCGACCCGCAGGATGGACCGGTCGTGGCGGATGCGGTCGGCCAGCGCCGTCGCGAGGGCCGCCTGCGGGTCGGGGGCGGGGGAGAGGGACAGCAGGAAGGCGTCGAGGGCGGCCACGCGGGCGTCCTCGTCCTGCGGGCCGAGCACCGCGCCCGGTACGGCCTCGTGACCGGGCAGCGCCTCGTCCAGGAGGACGCGCCGGCCCGTCCAGTGCGACACCGGCACCGTGGGCGCGAACGGCCGGAAGCCGCCGGGCCGGAACTGGATGCCGCAGACGCGTCCGGCGGCCTCCAGCTTCTGCGTGAACAGCTCGAGCCCGATGCCCGCGACCTCGCCGAAGTCGGGGGTGGTGCCGTGGCGCTGGAAGACGATGTTGACCGAGGGGTGCGGCACGACGTGCGAGGCGTACGGCTCGGCGAGGTCCCAGTCGATCAGCCAGTAGTGCTCCAGGTACGGCCGCAGTGCGGGCGCGGGCGCCCGGCGCCGGAAGCGGACGCGGGCGAAGAGCTCCGGGGCGTCGACGATGCCCCGGGTGTCGCGGCGCGGGCTGTCCGGACCTGCCATACCGGCGATCCTACGGCGCGCCCCTGTCGCGTTTCTTCAAGCCGCCGGGGCCCGCCCCGCCCTAGCGTCGGCCCCATGACGACGAAGACCGGTGAACTGCTCGCCGCGGCCCGCGACCGGGCCCTGCCCCTGGTGCGTGCGCTGCCCGACGAGGCCCTGGACGCGCCCACGCCGTGCGCCGAGTACGACGTGCGGAGCCTGCTCAACCACCTCTTCCACGTGGTCGTGGGCTTCCAGGCCCTCGCGGCCCGGGGGGAGGCCGACTTCTCGCTCACCCCTGACCGTCTCTCCGAGTACGGCGACGGCTGGCGGGCGCGCTTCGAGAAGGAGACGGAGTTGCTGGTCGAGGCCTGGGCGGCGCCGGGCGCCGACGAGGGCGTGGCCGGGTCGATGAACCTGCCGGCGCGCACCGTCGGTGCCATGGCCCTGCTCGACCTGACGGTGCACCCCTGGGACCTCGCCCGTGCCACCGGGCTGCCGTTCACACCGCACGAGGAGGGGCTGCGGGCGCTGGAGGAACTGGTGGCCGCGATGGGGCCGACCGCCCGGCAGATGGGGGTCTTCGGTGAGCCGGCGCCGGTGCCCGCCGGGGCCTGCGCCTTCGAGGCGCTGCTGGCCGGGACGGGCCGCGATCCGCACTGGAGCCGCCCGGCGGTGTAGCCCCGCGCCGTGCGGAGTAGCGCGGAACACTTTTGCAACTGGTTGCATAATCGCCTCCGGATGGTCTACAAAAGTCGCGAAGACACCGCGCGCCGCCGCCCGAGGAGACCCCGCGATGAGCCCGTACCCGCACCTGCTGAGCCCGCTCGACCTCGGCTTCACCACCCTGCCGAACCGGGTGCTCATGGGCTCGATGCACATCGGTCTTGAGGAGGCCGAGCGCGGCTTCGAGCGGATGGCCGCGTTCTACGCCGCCCGGGCCCGCGGCGGTGTCGGCCTCATCGTGACCGGTGGCATCGCCCCCAACGACCGGGGCCGCCCCTACCCTGGCGGTGCCAGGATGACCACCGAGGCCGAGGCCGCGCAGCACGCCGTCGTCACCGACGCCGTGCACCGCGCGGGCGGCCGCATCGCGATGCAGATCCTGCACTTCGGCCGGTACGCGTACCACCCCGACCTGGTCGCCCCGAGCGCGCTGCAGGCACCGATCAGCCCCTACGTCCCGCACGCCCTCACCGACGAGGAGGTCGAGGAGACCGTCGAGGACTTCGTGCGGGCGGCCGCCCTCGCGCAGCGGGCGGGGTACGACGGCGTCGAGATCATGGGCTCCGAGGGCTACCTGATCAACGAGTTCATCGCCGCCGCCACCAACCACCGCGACGACCGCTGGGGCGGCTCCTACGGGAACCGGACCCGCTTCCCGCTGGAGATCGTCCGCCGCACCCGCGAGCGGGTCGGACCCGACTTCATCATCGTCTACCGGCTGTCCATGCTGGACCTGGTGCCCGGCGGGTCCACCCTGGAGGAGGTCGTCTCCCTCGCCAAGGAGATCGAGGCGGCCGGCGCGACGATCATCAACACGGGCATCGGCTGGCACGAGGCGCGCATCCCCACCATCGCCACCTCCGTCCCGCGCGGCGCGTACACCTGGGTGACGAAGAAGCTGATGGGCGCGGTCTCGGTGCCGCTGGTCACCAGCAACCGCATCAACACCCCCGAGGTGGCGGAGCGGTTGCTCGCCGAGGGCGCCGCCGACATGGTGTCGATGGCCCGCCCGATGCTCGCCGACCCGGACTTCGTCGCGAAGGCCCGCGAGGACCGCGCGGACGCCATCAACACGTGCATCGGCTGCAACCAGGCCTGCCTGGACCACACCTTCAGCGGCAAGCTCACCTCCTGCCTGGTCAACCCCCGGGCCTGCCACGAGACCGAGCTCGTCCTCCTCCCCACCCGCCTGCGCAAGAACGTCGCCGTCGTCGGCGCCGGGCCCGCCGGGCTCGCCTGCGCCGTCGCGGCGGCCGAACGCGGCCACGCCGTCACCCTCTTCGACGCCGCCGACCGGATCGGCGGACAGCTGAACATCGCCCGCAAGGTGCCGGGCAAGGAGGAGTTCGACGAGACGCTGCGGTACTTCCGCACCCGGCTCGCCGAGGAGGACGTGCAGCTGCGCCTGGGCACCCACGTCGCGGCGGAGTCCCTGGCGGACCAGGGCTTCGACGAGATCGTCCTGGCCACCGGCGTCACCCCGCACACCCCGCAGATCCCCGGCGTCGACCACCCGAGCGTGCTGAGCTACCTCGACGTGCTGCGCGACGGCGCCCCGGTCGGCGAGCGGGTCGCCGTCGTCGGCGCGGGCGGCATCGGCTTCGACGTCGCCGAGTTTCTCACCGACGGCGGCGAGGGCGCGAGCCGGGACCCGGAGACGTACTTCCGCCAGTGGGGGGTCGACACCGACTACCGCGCGCCCGGCGGGCTGCGGGCGCCCGAGCGGCCGCGGCCACCGCGCACCGTGCACCTGCTGCAGCGCAAGACCACCAAGGTCGGCGCGGGGCTGGGCAAGACCACCGGCTGGATCCACCGCACCGAGCTCAAGCACCGCGGCGTCACCATGGTCGCGGGCGCCGTCTACGAGCGCATCGACGACGAGGGCCTGCACATCACCGTGGACGGCGAGCGGCGGACCGTGCCGGTCGACACCGTCGTCCTGTGCGCCGGTCAGGAGCCGCGCCGCGACCTGTACGAGGCGCTGCGCGCGGCCGGGCACTCCGTGCACCTCATCGGCGGCGCCGACGTCGCGGCCGAGCTGGACGCCAAGCGCGCCATCCGCCAGGGCACCGAAGTGGCCGCGGCGCTGTGACCCCGGCCCGTCCGTAGGATGCGGGCATGTCGCTGCCGCACGCCATCCTCACCGCCCTGCTGGAGAAGCCGTCCTCGGGCCTTGAGCTGGCACGCCGCTTCGACCGCTCGATCCGCTACTTCTGGTCCGCGACGCACCAGCAGATCTACCGCGAACTGGGCCGGCTGGAGGAGGCGGGCCTGATCCGGGCCCTGCCCGCGGCGCAGCCCGCCCGCGGCCAGCGCAAGGAGTACGAGGTGCTGCCCGCGGGCCGCGCCGAACTCACCGCCTGGGTGGCGGCCACCGAGGACCCCAAGCCCATCCGCGACCCGCTGCTGCTGCGGCTGCGCGCCGCGGCGGTGGTCGGGACCGACGGGCTCGCGGCCGAGTTGCGGCGCCATCTCGAACTGCACGAGCGGCAGTTGGCGGAGTACGCCGAGATCGAGCGGCGCGACTTCCCGCCGGGGCGCGGCGCCGACGAGGACCGGCTGCGGCACCTGGTGCTGCGTGCGGGCATCGACCTGGAGACCTTCTGGTCGCGGTGGCTCGGCGAGGCGGTCGCCGAGGTCGAGCGGATGGGGCGGCCCTGATCCGCCGCCGCGTTCAGTGGTCGGCGATGTCGTTGGCCGCGACGTAGCCGAAGGTCATCGCGGGGCCGATGGTCGAGCCCGCCCCGGCGTAACTGTGCCCCATGACGGCCGCGCTGGCGTTGCCCGCGGCGTACAGGCCCGCGATCGCCGTTCCGTCGGGGCGCAGCACACGGGCGCGGGCGTCGGTGCGCATGCCGCCCTTGGTGCCGAGGTCCCCGGGGACGATCTTGAAGGCGTGGTAGGGCGGCAGCCAGAGCGGGGCCAGGCAGGAGTTCGGCAGCACCGCGGGGTCGGTGTAGTAGTGGTCATAGGCGCTGTCCCCCCGGTGGAAGTCGGGGTCGCGGCCGGTGAGCGCCTGCCCGTTGAAGCGTCCTACGGTGGCGCGCAGGGCCGCCGGCGGCACCCCGATCTCCCCGGCGAGCGCGCTCAGGGTCCAGGCCTTGCGGACGGCGCCGGAGGCGTACCAGTCGTCGGGGAAGGGCAGTGCCGGGGCGACGTCCTTGAAGAGGTAGCGGTTGCGGTGGTTCTGGTCGGTGATCAGCCATGCCGGTATGTCGGGGGCGGCGGCGTTCCGGTCGTACATCACGTGGACCACGTCGCTGTAGGGCGCGGCCTCGTTCACGAAGCGCTCGCCCGCCTGGTTGACGATCAGCCCGCCGGGGAGCGTGCGTTCGGCGAGGCAGAAGTAGGGCTGGCCGGGCAGCGGGACGGCCGGGCCCCACCACGCGTCCTCCATCAGGTCCAGGGCGGCCCCGGCGCGCTCCCCGGCGCGGATGCCGTCGCCGGTGTTCTCCTTCGCGCCGACCGTCCACCCGGTGCCGATGGGCTGCCGCTGGTACCGCGCGCGCATGGCCGCGTCGTGCTCGAAGCCGCCGGAGCCGACCACCACACCGCGCCGCGCCCTGATCAGGGCGGGGGCGCCGCCGTCGGGGGCCACGACCACCCCGGTGACCGCGCCGCCCACGACGTCCAGGTCGACCAGCGGGGTGTTCAGCCGTACGGGCACTCCCGCCCGCAGCAGTCCGGCGCGGAGCCCGGCGGCCAGTGCCTGGCCCATGGTGAGCGGCTTCTGCCCCTTGAGGGCGGCCTCGGTGCCCCGCGCCAGGCACGCGACGGAGACGGCCAGGCCCTTGGCGCTGACCGCGGCCAGGTTGAGCCACTTGTAGTCGGAACTGAAGACGACCAGTCCGTCGGGGACCGGTACGTACGGGGGGTTGAGGCGGTCCAGTTCCGGGCCGAGCACGTTCCCGTCCAGCTGGTCGGGTTCGATGGAGCGGCCGTTCGGCATCCCGCCCGGCAGCTGCGGGTAGTAGTCGCTGTACCCCTCCATCCAGCGGAAACGCAGGGGGCTGTGGGCCATGACGAAGGCGATCATGGCCGGCCCGTGGGTCAGGAACGCCCGCTGCCGCTCCACCGGTACGTCGCCGCCGACGACCGCCGCGAGGTAGGCCGCCGCCTTCTCCGGGGTGTCCGGCACCCCGGCGGCCAGGAGCACCGGGTTGCACGGGATCCAGATCCCGGCCCCCGAGCGGGCCGCGGAACCGCCGAAGGTGGCGGCCTTCTCCACCACGACGCAGCTCAGCCCGCGCGCCGCGGCCGTCAGCGCCGCCGTCATCCCGGCGGCGCCCGATCCCACGACCACGACGTCGTACTCGCCGGCCACCGGAAGGCCGGCACCCCGCGCGGGTGCCGCCGCGGTGAGCCCGGCGGCGAACAGCAGCCCCGCGCCGGTGCCCGTGGCCGCGCCGCGCAGCACCTGGCGGCGGGAGGGCCGCTCCGTACGGTCGTCGGCCAAGGCGGACTCGGGCATGGCGGGCCTCCGGCACTGGTATCTGACATTGCGTCAGAAATGTGCGGCCGGTGCCCGGGGAAGTCAAGACGCACGCGTCCGTCACCGTGTTCGCCACCGCGTCCGTCACCGTGTGCGGCGCACGGCCAGCAGTGCCGCGTCGTCGCCGAGGCCGCCACCGCTCCAGGAGCGCAGATCGGCCAGCACCCGGTCGAGCAGGTCGTCCGGGTCCTGCTCGGGCATCTTCCGCACGCGATCGGCGAGCGGGTAGAAGCGGCCCTGCGGGTCGCGGGCCTCGACCACGCCATCGGTGAAGAACAGCAGCAGGTCGCCGCGGTGGAAGGGGACCGTCTGCGGCTGGTAGCGGTCGCCGGTCAGGGCGAGGAGCCCGAGCGGCGGCGCCGGGGGCTCCGGCGTCAGCTCGGTCACCGTGCCGGCGCGCCGCAGCAGCGGCGCGGGATGGCCGCAGTTGACGAGCACGGCGGCGTCGCCGTCCTCCGGGACGGTCAGCAGCACGGCGGTGACGAAGTCCTCGCTGCCGCCGCTGCGGGAGAGCGCGCCGTCCAGCCGGGCGGCCACCGTGTCCAGACCCGGTTCGGAGCGGGCGGCCTCACGGAAGACGCCGAGGACGTCGGCGGCGGTCTCCACGGCGGTCAGTCCCTTGCCGCGCACGTCGCCGAGCAGCACCCGCACCCCGTGGTCGGTCGGCACCACCTCGTACAGGTCCCCGCCGATACGGGCCTCGGCCTCCGCCGCCACGTACCGCACCGCGACGCGCAGCCGGCCGATCCGGGGTGGCGCGGGACGCAGCAGGGCGCTCTGTGCCGCCTCGGCGACCCCGCGGACCCGGGCCAGCTCCCGTTCCCGCCCGGTGATCAGGACGACGGCGCCGGTGCTGGTGAAGGTCACCGCGAGCACGGTGATCGCGGAGGCCACGTGGACCAGCGCCGGGACCCCGTGGTTCGCCGCCGCGAGCACGAAGACCAGGCCGATCGCGAGCGCCCCGGCCGCCAGCGGCCCACGGGCGCGGCGGGAGTGCGCACCGGCGAGCACCGGAAGGGCCGCCAGTACCGGGGCCAGGGTGGTCTGCGGGCCGCTGGTCAGGTCCAGGACCACGCACGCGGCGATCAGCAGGTAGGCCGTGGCCAGGAAGCAGAGCGCCCCGCGGGACAGTGCGAGCGGGGCTGCCGCGGTGTGCTGGTGCGGGCCTCGGGCCATCGGTGCCGGCCCTCCTGTCGCCGTGCGGGACCCCCTGTCTCCATCTTCGCCGCACCGGGCGGCGAACGGCGGGAATGGACGCGACGGCCCCCGTGTTGAGGGGAACGTCCGAAGAAAATGAAAACCATTATGGAAGAAGAGGGCACCGCATGGCACGCAGCGAGCAGCGCCCGGTGGTCACGCTCCGGTCGACCGCCGGCACCGGCACGACCTACGTGACCCGCAAGAACCGGCGCAACGACCCGGACCGCATGGTCCTGAGCAAGTACGACCCGGCCGTCGGCCGTCACGTGCCGTTCCGCGAGGAGCGCTGACACCGGCGAGGCCGGCCGTCCCCCGTCCCTTCCCCAGACTGGAGCACACCGTGCAGCACACGATCCACCCCGTCTACCGTCCGGTCGTCTTCCGCGACCGCGCCGCGGACCACGCCTTCCTCACCCGCTCCACGATGACCAGCGAGAAGACCGTCGTCTGGGAGGACGGGAACACCTACCCGGTGGTCGACGTGGAGATCTCCTCCGCGAGCCACCCGTTCTACACCGGCAACGCCCGCGTCCTGGACACCGCCGGACGCGTCGAGCGGTTCGAGCGCCGGTACGGGGCCGGCGCCCGCCGGAGCTGACGACGGCCGACGGCCGCGGCGCCGCTCAGGTCTTGCGGAACGTGTAGGCGTCCTGGGCCGCCGCTGCCACGGCGTCCAGGTCGGCGCCCGCCGACGCGGTGACCACCGCGGCCACCGCGCCCTCGGCGAACGGCGCGTCGACCAGCCGGGTGCCGGGCGGCAGCTCGTCCTCGTCGGCGAGCAGCGTCTTCACCGTCAGGACCGCGCTCCCCAGGTCGGCGAGGACGGCGACGCCGTCGCCCTGGTCGACCGCGTGCGCTGCGGCGGCGATCTTCGCGGCGTCCGTGCCGAGTCCGCCGTCCGGCGCGCCGCCGGCGGCGGCCACCGGCACCCGGGCCCCGCCGCCGCTGAGGCCCGTCGCCATGCGGGCGACCGACTCGGCGACCTCGGCGCTGTGCGACACCAGCACCACTGCGACCGTCATGACGCACCGCCCCGCGCGGTGCCGGCCAGGGCGCCCAGCAAGAGGGCCGAGGAGGTCGCCCCGGGATCCTGGTGCCCGATGCTGCGCTCCCCGAGGTAGCTCGCCCGCCCCTTGCGGGCCTGCAGCGGCACGGTCGCCAGCGCGCCCTCGTCCGCGGCGATCGCGGCCGCCGACAGCGCCTCCGTGAGCCCCGCACCCTTGTCGAGGGCGAACGACAGCGCCTCCACGGCCGGCGCCAGCGCGTCCAGCATCGTCTTGTCCCCCTGCGCCGCGCCGCCCAGTTGCGCCACGCCGTCGACCCCTTCCCGCAGCGCCTGTGCGAACTCCTCCGGCGCCACCTGGTGGGCGTCGCCCAGGGCCTTGCCCGCCTTGCGCAGCAGCGTCCCGTACAACGGCCCCGAGGCGCCGCCGACCGTACTGATCAGCTGCCGCCCGACCAGCACCAGCACGCCGCCCGGGGTGTCCGGCGGCTCCTTCTCCACCGCGGTGCGCGCCGCGATGAAACCGCGCCGCATGTTCGCGCCGTGGTCGGCGTCGCCGATGGGGGAGTCCAGCTCCGTCAGCCGGTCCGCCTCGCGCTCGATCACCGAGGCCGCGGCGGTGAGCCAACGGCGGAGGAAAGCCGTGTCGATCACCTGGCCCGCTCCGGTGGACGATGCCTCGCTCATCTCTCCCGCTCTCCTTCTGCTCGCTCAGGCGCCCCAGCGCAGACCCGGCGTGCTCACCGGCGCGTCCCACAGGCGCAGCAGCTCCTCGTCCACCTGGCACAGCGACACCGACGCGCCCGCCATGTCCAGCGACGTCACGTAGTTGCCGACCAGTGTGCGGGCCACCGTCACGCCGCGCGCCCCGAGCACACGGTGCACCTCGGCGTTGAACCCGTACAGCTCCAGCAGCGGCGTCCCGCCCATGCCGTTCACCAGCAGCAGCACCGGACCGGTCGGGCGGAAGTCGTCCAGGACGGCGTCGACGGCGAACTCGGCGATCTCGCCCGAGGTCATCATCGCCCGCCGCTCCCGGCCCGGCTCGCCGTGGATGCCGATGCCCAGCTCCAGTTCGCCCGCCGGGAGGTCGAAGGTGGGCGCGCCCTTGGCGGGCGTGCTGACCGCGGTCAGCGCCACGCCGAAGCTCCGCGAGAGCTCGTTGACGCGCCGCGCGACCGCCTCGACGCGCTCCAGCGGCGCCCCCTCCTCGGCCAGCGCGCCCGCGATCTTCTCCACGAAGAGCGTGGCGCCGGTGCCGCGCCGTCCCGCCGTGTAGAGGCTGTCGGTCACCGCGACGTCGTCGTTGACCAGGACCTTGGCGACCACGATCCCCTCGTCCTCGGCCAGCTCGGCGGCCATGTCGAAGTTCAGCACGTCACCGGTGTAGTTCTTCACGATGAACAGCACCCCGGCCCCGCTGTCCACCGCCGCGGCGGCCCGCACCATCTGGTCCGGGACGGGGGAGGTGAACACCTCGCCCGGGCAGGCCGCGTCGAGCATCCCGAGTCCCACGAACCCGCCGTGCAGCGGTTCGTGCCCCGACCCGCCACCGGAGACCAGCCCGACCTTGCCCGCGACCGGCGCGTCCCGGCGCACGACCAACCGGTTCTCCACGTCCACGATCAGCTCGGGATGCGCGGCCGCGAACCCCCGCAGCGCGTCGGCCACGACGGTCTCCGGGACATTGATCAGCATCTTCATCGAACGGCTCCGTCCAAAGGCTGGGTCTGGCGGTGCTGCGCTGTGACATCAGCCTACGGATCAGCTGCGCGCCGTGGGCAGTCCTGATGACGCACGAGTCTCGTGTGCACCGTGCACGAGGCCTTGGGCCGCGTCGTCACATGCCCTCCCCCGGCCTTCGGCCCGGGGGAGTTGTCCAATCGTCCGAGTAGCCCACTACGAGGACGACTCTCCGCCTTGCGACGCACCGCATCTGGGGGCACCTCCCAGCGGTAGCTGGGGGCTCATGTGACGGCACGGCCTAGCCGCGCCCGTCCCCGCCCCCGGCGGGTCCGGAGTACCGGCGGACGAGCTGCGCCTCGGCGTCGTCGAGGTAGGACGCCAGCAGCAGTTCCGCCTTCGCGGGGTCGGCCGCCTCCAGGGCGGAGAGGATCTCCCGGTTGCCGCCCAGGTAGGGCGCGTGGAACTCGCGCGGGTCGTCCATCGCGTGGAAGGCCAGGCGCAGTTCGGCGAGCACGCCCGTCATGAGCCCGGTCAGCCGGGCGCTGCCCGCGAGGTCGACCAGCGCCTGGTGGAAGTGGATGTCGGCCGTGCCGAGCAGGCCCCACCGCTCCCCGTCCGCGGCCCGCTCGCCCTCCGCCACGGCGTCCGCCGCCCCGGTCAGGTCGTACGGCGGGGCCACGAGGCCGCGGATCACGGAGCACTCGACCAGGCGCCGCACCCGGTAGATGTCGACGACGTCCCGCACGGTCAGCACCCGGACGAAGACCCCGCGGTTGAGCTCGTGCACCAGCAGTCTCTCGTGCGTCAGCAGCCGGAAGGCCTCGCGGAGGGTGTTGCGGGAGACGCCCAGCGCCCCGGCGACGACGTCCTCGGCGAGCTTGGCGCCCGGTGGCAGGTGGCCCTCGGAGATCCGGGTGCGCAGCACGGCGGCGACGCGGTCGGCGGTGCTGGAGCGCGCCAGCAGCGCGCGGTCGCCCACGAGGACCGCCGGATCCACCTCGGCTGCCATCGTCCCCGCCCCTCTCCGCTCCGCCGCGGGCCCACGGCGCGGGCCCAGTCAATCCGAGAGCGGGGGACAAGACAACAGGACTCTTGTGGGATTGTTCAACAAGAATCTACGGTGATCGAGCGCCGGGTACCCGTTCGCCACCGGGCCGCCGGACACCGCAGCTCGCGTCGCCCGACCGGACGCGACCCTTCCCGAGGAGCGCGCCGTACCGATGACAGACCTCGTGATCGACCTCAACGCGGACCTGGGGGAGGGTTACGGGCGGTGGGTCCTCACCGACGACGACGCCCTGCTCTCCGTCGTGACCAGCGCCAACGTCGCCTGCGGCTTCCACGCCGGGGACCCCGGCATCATGCGCCGGGTGTGCGACACCGCGGCCGTGCGCGGGGTGCGCATCGGCGCCCAGGTCTCCTACCGCGACCTGGCGGGGTTCGGCCGGCGGGCGATGGAGGTGCCCGCCGACGAACTGGCCGACGAGATCACCTACCAGATCGGCGCGCTGGAGGTCTTCGCCCGCGCCGCCGGGGCCCAGGTGGCGTACGTGAAACCGCACGGGGCCCTCTACAACAAGGTCGTCGTCGACGACGAGCAGGCCGCCGCCGTCGCCGCGGGCACCCGGCGTGCCGACCCGGCCCTGCCGGTGCTCTGCCTGCCCGGCTCGGCCATGGAGCGCGCGGCCCGGCAGGCCGGGCTGGACGTGGTGGGGGAGGCCTTCGCCGACCGCGCCTACACCGCCGCCGGCACACTCGTCCCGCGCGGCACCTCGGGCGCGCTCCTCGCCGACCCCCACGAGGTCACCCGGCAGGCGGTCGCCCTCGCCCGCGACGGCGTCACCACCGCCCTGACCGGCGAGCGGGTGACCGTACGGGCGCGGTCGCTGTGCCTGCACGGCGACTCCCCGGACGCGGTGGCCACGGCCCTGCGGGTGCGGGCCGCGCTCGAGGACGCGGGCGTGCGGCTGGAGGCGTTCGCGTGAGGGTCCTTGACGTCGGGGAGGACGCGCTCCTGATCGACCTCGCCACCGCCGAGGAGGCGCAGTCCTGGCACGCCGAGCTCCTGCGCCGCCGCGGCGAGGGCAGCCTCGGGCCGGTGCGCGAGATCGTCCCCGGCGAGCGGACCGTGCTGCTGTACGGGGTGCCGGACACCGCCGCGCTCCGCGCCGAGCTGCGCGGCTGGTCCGTCACGGCCCGGGCCGCCGGGAGCGGACCGCTCGTGGAGATCCCCGTGCGCTACGACGGGCCCGACCTGTCGGTCGTGGCCGAGCGGTGGGGTGTCGCGGAGGAGGACGTGGCCGACCTGCACAGCGGTGCCGAACACCGCGTCGCCTTCTGCGGGTTCGCCCCGGGCTTCGCCTACATGACCGGCCTCGGCGCACGGTACGGCGTACCGCGCCGGGCCGAGCCGCGCACCTCCGTGCCCGCCGGCTCGGTGGCCGTCGCGGGCCCCTACACCGGTATCTACCCGAGGAGTTCGCCGGGCGGCTGGCAGCTGATCGGCACCACCTCCGTGCGCCTGTGGGACCTGGAACGCGAACCGGCCGCGCTGCTCGCGCCCGGCACCCGGGTGCGCTTCGTCCCCGTGCCCGCCGGGGCCGGCGCATGAGCGGGGGCGAGCTGCGGGTCGTCAGGGCCGGCGCGCTGACCACCGTCCAGGACCTCGGACGGTACGGCCACGCGGCCCTCGGCGTCGCCCGCTCCGGGGCCCTGGACCGGCCGGCGCACCGGCTGGCCAACCGCCTGGTGGGCAACGCCGACGGCGCCGCGACCCTGGAGACCACGCTGACCGGGGTGACCGTGCGAGTCACCCGCCCTGCCGTCGTCGCGGTCACCGGAGCCCCGGCCCCGGTCCTGCTCGACGGCCGTCCCGCCCCCTGGGGCACCCCCGTGCGGCTGCCGGCCGGGGCGGTGCTCGAGGTCGGGCCCGCCACGCGGGGCGTGCGCAGCTACCTCGCGGTCGGGGGCGGTGTGGCCGTGCCCGCGGTGCTCGGCAGCCGCTCCACCGACCTGCTGTCCGGGCTCGGCCCCGCTCCGCTCGGGGACGGTGACGTCCTGCCGCTGGGCCCGGGGTCCGGGCTGCCCGTCCACGCCGACCTGGCCCCGCACGCCGGTCCGCCGCGGGAGCTTGTGCTGCCGCTGCGGCTCGGGCCGCGCGACGACTGGTTCACGGCCGCGGCCGTGCGGACCCTCGCGGCCGGCCGCTTCCGGGTGTCGGACCGCAGCAACCGCATCGGGCTGCGCACCACGGGGCCGGTGCTGGAGCGCGCCGTCCACCGGGAGCTGCCCAGCGAGGGCATGGTCGTCGGCGCCGTCCAAGTGCCGCCCGACGGCAGGCCGGTGGTCTTCCTCGCCGACTCGCCCACCACCGGCGGCTACCCGGTCGTCGGCGTCGTCCCCGAGCACGGCCTGGCCGCGGCCGCGCAGGCCGTCGCGGGGCTGCCGGTGCGCTTCGTGCCCCGACGCTGAGGCCGGTCACGGCCCTTCCGGATTTCTGCAACGCGTTCTACTCTTGCGCCGTCGTCGCTCAGGGACGCGACCGGACCTCTGGAGGGGCCGTGCACCTGGACCACACCCCGGAGCAGCAGCGGCTGCGCGCCGAACTCAGGTCGTACTTCGCCGGACTGGTGCCCGACAACGCCTACGCCCGTCACTTCGACCGGGCCGCGGCCAAGCGCTTCTACCGCGACACCATCCGCCGGCTCGGCGGCGACGGCTGGCTCGGCGTCGGCTGGCCCGAGGAGTACGGCGGCCGCGGCATGACCCCCATGGAGCAGTTCATCTTCTTCGACGAGGCGGCCCAGGCGGGCGTCCCGCTGCCGCTGATGGCGCTCAACACCGTCGGCCCCACGATCATGCAGTTCGGCACCGAGGAGCAGAAGGCCCATTTCCTGCCGCGCATCCTCGCCGGCGAGATCGACTTCGCCATCGGCTACTCCGAACCGGACGCCGGCACCGACCTGGCCGCGCTGCGCACCCGCGCCGTGCGGGACGGCGACGGGGCCACCGGCCACTACACGGTCAACGGCCAGAAGATCTGGACCACCAACGGCGACACCGCCGACTGGGTCTGGCTCGCCGTGCGCACCGACCCCGGCGCCCCGCCCCACAAGGGCATCTCGATCCTCCTGGTGCCGACCACGGATCCCGGCTACTCCTGCACGATCATCAACACCCTCGCCTCCCACGACACCACCGCCAGCTACTACGAGGACGTCCGCGTCCCCGTGGCCCGCCGCGTCGGCGAGGAGAACCAGGGCTGGCGGCTGATCACCACCCAGCTCAACCACGAGCGCGTCACCCTCGCCGCCCACGGCACGATGGCGATCCGCGCCTTCCACGACGTACGCCGCTGGGCCGCCGACACCAAACTGGCCGACGGCCGCCGCGTCATCGACCTCGCCTGGGTCCGCGGCCGCCTCGCCCGCACCCACGCCCGCCTGGACGCCATGAAGCTGCTCAACTGGCAGATGGTCGACGCCCTCCAGCGCGGCACCCTCACCCCGCACGACGCCTCCGCCGTCAAGGTCTACGGCTCCGAGGCCCGCCGCGACGCGTACGCCTGGCTGATGGAGGTCACCGCCGCCCTCGGCCCCATGAAGGAGGGCTCCGCGGGCGCCCTCCTCCACGGCGAGCTGGAACGCGGCTACCGCAGCGCCGTCATCTTCACCTTCGGCGGCGGCAACAACGAGATCCAGCGCGAGATCATCTCCTGGATCGGGCTGGGCATGCCGCGCGTACGGAGGTGAGGCGGCCCGGCCGCGGCCCGGCCGCCGCCGGTCCTACGTCCACCGGCACAGGCACGACGGGACCTCCGCTCGATGCCCGGCCGCCCTGCGCGGCCCTAACGTGCGGTGCATGGAGATCCCCGAGCAGTACAAGTACGCCGTCATCCCGCACGCGTTGGTCGACGGGGCCGCCGAGGCGATCACGTTCTACGCCGCCGCGTTCGGAGCGACGGAGTCCTTCCGGCTCGAAGGCGACGACGGGCGGATCGTGCACGCCGAGATCAGGATCCACCGCTCCACCCTCATGCTCGGCGACGCCGAGGCCCCGGCGTCGCCCCCGTCCGCCGCGGCCGGGCCGTCCGTCGTCCTGCACGTCTACGTGCCGGACGTGGACGCCCTCACCGACCGGGCCGTGGCCGCCGGAGCCGAACTGCTCGCGGCCCCGGCCGACATGCCCTACGGCGCACGCCAGTCGATGCTCCGGGACCCCTTCGGCCACGTCTGGATCCTCCTGACGCCGCTGTCCTGATGCCCTCAGAAGTGGGTGGCGATGCCGAAGGCCTCGCGGAGCCGCAGCATGTCGTGGCGGTCACGGTCGGTCGGCTCGTACCCCTGGTGGAAGTACACCTGCTGCTCGGCCGACAGGCACGGGACGACGGTCCGGTCGACCTCGCCGGTGACGAAGCACGCGGCCGGGTAGACGAAGGGCCGCCCCGGCTCCGGCGACGCCTGCCGCGCGCTCCCGTCGGCGGCGAAGGACAGGGGGTGCAGGTCGATCTCACGACCCCTGCCGTCGGTGACGACGAAGCGCACCGGCCGCCGGTCGAGGGTCTGGGTGAAGCCGGCCGCGGCCAGCGCCGCGACGACGGTGTCCTCCTGCTCGTGACGGTGCATGAGGTCCATGTCCCGGTGGTCGCGGGTCTGCCTGCGCAGCAGGGCGTCGACGCCCCAGCCGCCGCCCACCAGACCTCCGCGCCGGCCCTCCGCAGCAGGTGCAGGATCTCCACCACGTCCGGCCCGGTCATCATCGCCGCATCCCCCCTCGCCCGGTTCGAAGCCCCAGGGTGCCACCCCGGAACGGATCACGGGGCCGGGCACTGCGGAGTATGCTGGAGGCGGCGGTGGTCCCTGGTGACCGCCGCGCGGCGGTGGGGCCCGCCGTACCCGAACCGCGGTGAGGATGCCGCCAACGGTCCCTACTTGTGACGGAACGCGCCCGCAGCAGGGCGCCTCACGAGTAGGAGACGCATGACCTCACCAGCCCCCTTCTCCCCGATGACCGAGCCCGTGTCCCCCGACGTCGAGCCGCAGCCGCCCCTGCCGCGATCCGCGCGGATACGGGAACAGGCGCCGGTCGTCGGCGTGGTCGCGGTCGGCGGAGCACTGGGAGCGTGCGCGCGCTACGGCGCGGGCCTGCTGTGGCCCGGTGCGCCGGGCGCCTTCCCGTGGACCACCTTCGGTGTCAACGCGCTCGGCTGCGCCGTGATCGGCGTGTTCATGGTGGTCATCACCGAGAAGTGGTCCGTGCACCGGCTCGTGCGCCCGTTCCTCGGCACCGGCGTGCTCGGGGGCTTCACCACCTTCTCCACGTACGCCGTCGACATCCACGGCCTGGTGGAGGGCGGTCACGCCGGCGCCGGGCTGGCCTACCTCGCCGCCACGCCGCTGGTCGCCCTGGCCGCGGTGTGGGGCGCCGCGCACACGGCCCGTCGCCTGATCGTTCGGAGGCAGACATGACACGGCTGCACGGCACCGCGATGCGGTTGACGATCCTGATCGGCGACAACGACACCTGGCACCACAAGCCGCTGTGCTCCGAGATCACCCGCCGCGCCCACGACGCCGGCCTGGCCGGCGCCAGCGTCTTCCACGGGGTGGAGGGCTTCGGCGCCTCCTCGCTGATCCACACCAGCAGGCTGCTCTCGCTGAGCGACAACCTGCCGGTGGCCGTCGTCATCGTCGACCACGAGGAGCGCGTCCGCGCGTTCCTGCCGCAGCTCGACGAGCTGGTCACCGAAGGGCTGGTCACCCTCGACGAGGTCGAGGTCATCCGCTACGTGGGACGGGGGAACCACGGGTGAACTGGGTGCTCGTCATCGCCGGGGCCGTGGTCGGGGCACCGCTGCGGTACCTCACGGACCGCGCCGTCCAGGCCCGGCACGACACCGTGTTCCCGTGGGGCACGTTCACGGTCAACGTCGTCGGCTGCCTCGTCCTGGGGCTGGTGGCCGGCGCGGTCACCTACGGGGCGGCCTCCCATTCGGTCCAGCTCCTGATCGGCACGGGTTTCTGCGGGGCGCTGACCACCTACTCGACCTTCTCGTACGAGACCCTGCGGCTGGCGGAGACCGGGGCGCGGTTCTTCGCCGTCGCGAACGTCGTCGCCAGCGTGGTCGCCGGGATCGGCGCGGCCTTCACCGGGGCTGCCGTGGCCCAGGCGATCTGGGCCTGAACCGCGCCCGGCACCGCGAGGCCGCAGAACAGGACGTTCCCGGCGACCCACCTAAAATGAGAGGAGTCCACACTCCGGCCCGTCGCCCGGAGCGGACGCGGGTGTGTTCCCCGCCGACAGGCGCCGGGAGGCGTGCGCCAAGTGCCGGGCGACGTTGCTCCCACCGCGGGAGGGCACCATGTCCCTGGCTCAGCGTTCCGCCACCCGGATCCAGACTTCGGGCCACGCCCAGACCCCACCGGCCGACATACGCGACTCGCTGTTCACCGCACCCCTGCTGCTGATCGGCGGGTGGCTGTTCGCCGCCGGATGGGCGCTGGCGTATCCCGACACGCCCATCGGCAACAACGTGCGGATCGTCGACCTGGTCTTCTCGACCATCATCCTGCTCAACGCGATCGCACGCGCGGCCCGGACCCGGGGGCCCGGCAGTGACGTCATCACCATCGTGTGCGGTGCCTGCCTGGTCGTCTCGCCCTTCGTCTTCGGCTACTTCGACGACCCGGGGGCCGGTCTCGCGCCCCTCAACCAGATCGTCACGGGCGTGGGCCTGATCGTCCTGGGCGCGGTGAGCCTGGCCCTGATCGAGCGACGGCGCTCCCACCCGCCGGGTGACGCCGCGCCCGCCCGCTGACACGCCACCGAGGGAGGGCCGCGCGGGGCAGACCCGGCGCCCCGCGCGGCCCTATGCTCGGCGCTGCGGGCACCAGGCCGGAGGCCGCCGCCCCGGTCGCGGGTGGGGCCGGCCGTGGTCGCACGGCGACAGGAGGCTGCGATGCGCGATGCCGACCCCGGGCTCTTCGGGCCCGCATCGGTCACCTGGCAGATGCACGGCGACCCCATGATGTGGATCGCCGGCGTACGGGCGCTGTACCTGCAGGCGCTGCACCCGCGCGCGGTGCGCGGCGTCACGCAGAACTCGGACTTCCGCCGGGACGCGTGGGGCCGTCTGCTGCGCACCGCGGACTTCGTCGGCACGATCACCTACGGGACCACGCTGCAGGCCGAGCGGGCCGGGGCCAAGGTGCGCGGCATCCACCGCCGGCTGTCCGCGACGGACCCGGACAGTGGCGAGCGCTTCCCCGTCGACGATCCAGGACTGCTGCTGTGGGTGCACTGCGCCGAGATCGACTCCTACCTGGAGGTCGCGCGGCGCTCCGGCTTCCCCCTGTCCGACGCGCAGGCCGACGCCTACGTCGCCGAACAGCGCGAGGCCGCCCGGCTGGTGGGCCTGGACCCGGCGGAGGTCCCCGGCGACACCGAGTCGCTCGCCGCCTACTTCGAGAAGGTGCGGCCGGAGCTCGCCGCGACCCCCGAGGCCCTGGAGGTCTTCGCCTTCTTGCAGGGGCCGCCCGTGCCCTGGGCGCTGCTGCCCCTGCGGTTCGCCGTGTGGGGCCGGGCCGCCGCACTGGCCTACGCCGCGCTGCCGCCCTTCGCCCACGAGCTGTACGGGCGGCCCGCCCCGGCCGTCCCGGTCACCGGGCGGCGGCTGCGCGGCACGGGCCTGCTGCTGCGCACGGTCCCCTCCTACGTGCGCTGGCAACTGCCCCCCGGGCACATCCTCAAGGCGGTCGGGCGCCTCGGCCCCGGCACGCACCCGTCCACCCACCGGCTGCGCGAACAGGCGCGTTCCCTGGGGTAACGGCGGGTCCCCAAGCGTGCCCCCCGCGGCCATACTGGGTGCGGGGAGAGGCGGACGACCGGGGGCGGCGCACACCATGACGGCAGGTCGGTACGACGGGGGAACACTGCTGCGCGACCGCTACCGGCTGCGGGAGCGGATCGGGCGCGGCGGCATGGGCGAGGTCTGGAAGGCGCTGGACGAGTCGCTGGGCCGGGAGGTCGCGGTCAAGTGCCTCAAACCGACGAGCCCTTCACTGGACCCCTCCGTGCACCGGGTGCTGCGGGAGCGCTTCCGCCGCGAGGCACGGGTCGCGGCGGCGCTCCAGCACCGCGGCGTCACCGTCGTCCACGACTTCGGCGAGAGCGAGGGCGTGCTCTTCCTCGTCATGGAGCTGCTCGAGGGCCGCAACCTGCGGCAGTTGCTCGGTGACAACGAGGGCCGTCCGCTCCCCCTCCCCGACGTCACCGACATCGCCGCGCAGATCGCGGCGGCCCTGGCGTACACCCACGCCCGGGGCATCGTGCACCGCGACCTGAAGCCGGCGAACGTCATGCGGCTCGCCGACGGCGACGTGAAGATCTGCGACTTCGGCATCGCCCGCCTCGGCCACGACATCGGCTTCACCTCGCGGCTGACCGGCACCGGGGTCGCCATGGGCACCCCGCACTACATGTCGCCGGAGCAGATCGGCGGCGAGGACGGGATCGACCACCGCAGCGACCTCTACTCGCTCGGCTGCGTCCTCTACGAGATCGCCACCGGCGCCCCGCCCTTCGACCTCGACGACACCTGGGCCGTCCTCGTCGGCCACCGCGACACCCCGCCCCGGCCGCCGCGCGAGCACCGGCCCGACCTGCCCGGGGAACTGGAGCAGCTCGTCCTCGACCTGCTCGCCAAGAACCCGGAGGACCGCCCGCAGAGCGCCGCCGACGTGGCCGGCCGGCTCAAGACGCTCCGGGACGGCGGGCATGGCGGGCATGGCGGGCATGGCGGGCACGGCCACCCCCGCGCCGAGCCAGGGCTGCCCTCCTGGGCGCGCCGTCTGGAACTGCGGTCGGGGGCGCCCGGCATGCACGGCACCGCGGCCCTGGCGAGCCGGCACACCGCGGCCGTCGGACTCGCCCGGCTGGGCCGCTGGTCCGAGGCCGAACGGTCGCACCGCGCCGTCGCCGAGGAGCGCGAGCGGCTGCTCGGCGCCACCCATCCCGACACGCTCACCAGCCGCTACGAACTCGCCCTGTGCCTCAGCCGCGGCGGCCGCCACGCCGAGGCGCTGCGCGCGTACCAGGAGGTGGCCGCTGCCCGGGCGCAGGCCCTGGGCGCGGATCACCCCGCCGCGCTCGCCGCCCGCCAGGAGGCCGCCTACGCCCTCGGACGGCTCGGCCGCCACGAGGAGGCCCGCCAGGGGTACACCGCGGTGCTCGCCGCCCGCGAACGGCGGCAGGGCACCGACCATCCCGACACCCTGCACTGCCGGCACAACCTCGCCGTCACGCTCGGGCTGCTCGGCCGCACGCAGGAGGCGTATGCGTTGGCGGCGCAGGTCGCGGACACCCGCACCCGCGTGCTGGGCCCCGCCCACGCCGACACGCTCACCACCCGCTGCGAGGTCGGCCATCTGCTCGGGCTCCTCGACCGCTGGCCGGAGGCCCGCGCCACCTACGCCCACGTCGCCGCGATCCGGGCGGGACTGCTGGGGGCCGACCACCCCGACACCCTGGCCACCCGCCACGAACTGGGCATATGCCTGGGGCGGATGGGCTTGGGCGCCGAGGCCCACGAGGTCTACACCGACCTCGTCGCCCTCCGCACCCGCGTGTCGGGCCCCGCCCACCCCGACACCCTCCGCGCCCGGCACGGCCTCGGGGTCAACCTCGGCCGCCTCGGCCGCTGGAGCGACGCCCTCGCCGAGGCCCGCGACGTCGCGGCGGTCCGCACCCGCATGCTCGGCGCGGACCACCCCGACACGCTCGTCAGCCGCCGCGAGATCGCCGTCGCCCTGGGCTGGCTGGGGGACTGGCGCGAGGCCCTGGCCCTCCACGAGGCCGTGGCGGAGGCCCGCGAACGGACCCTCGGCCCGGAGCACCCCGACACGGTGGCCAGCCACGAGGACCGGGCCCGCTGCCGCGAACAGCTGGGGCTACCCGGCTGACCGTACGACCGGTTGACCCGTGCGACTCCGGGGACGCAGGGCCCGCCGGCCGACCTTCCGGCGCGCCGGGTACCGGGTCGCGGCTGTCCGGGCGGGCGCTCCGGGTTCGGAGGCAGCCGATGGGAAGCCGCCGTGGCGGAGCTCGCCGGGCTTGTCGAGGGCGGCTTCGGCGGTGGTTGCTGTTCCGCCTCTGTGGAAGCGGCGTGTCGAGCAGTCGGTCGCGGCGTCCGGCTGCGGGTCCGGAGTCGCGGAGGAGGGGCCGGCCGGGCCTGCCTCCGGCGAGCCTGCGTCGGCGGCGTTCGCGGCGCCGTGGCCTTGGCGCGCCGAGTACCCGGTTGCGGCGGTCGGCCGCGGGTTCCGGGTTCAGGGGCGGCCCGTGGGAAGTCGGCGCGGCGGACGCCGTGGCGGAGTCCGCGGTGGCGGCCGCACCGCCGCCGTGGAGGCGGCTGTGTGGCATCGGGTTTCCCGAGCGGTGGGCCGCCGGTTCGTCCGCGCTGGTCGGGGTTGCGAGCGCGCTTGGGACGAGGCTGCGGCGGTGAGCACCGCGGCGGAGTTCGTCCCGGGCGCCGCGGCTTCGGCGGTGGCCGCCGCACCACTTCGGCGGAAGTGCCCGCGGGACCGCAGGGGGCTGCGCTCTTGGCGTGCCCGGGTGTCCGCGCGCGGGGTTCCGGGTTCAGGGGCGGCCGGTCAGGCGGGACTGCGCCGCCTTGCGGAAGGCCGCCACGAGGCGGTTGCCGTCGCCGGCACGGGTCGCCAGGACGACGTGGCTCGGCTCGACGCCTTCGAGGGGGATCGCGGTGAGGTCGGGGCGCAGTCCGCCGCGGACGCCCGCCGAGATGGTCACGGCCTGCCCGGCGGCGACCACCTCGAACTTGTCCTCGACGGCGTCGATGAGGGGACCGTCCGGCGCGGGGCTGCCGTCGGGCCGGGGGTCGATGCGCCAGAACGCGCTCCACGACGGGTCGGACTGCCGTACCCGGGGCAGGGGTTCGCCGGCGATGTCGTCGAGCGTGACGGACTCCTTGCCCGCCAGGCGGTGGTCCAGCGGCACCACCAGCACCCGGGGTTCGTCGTACAGCACCGTCACGTGCAGCCCGCCGGTGGGGAACGGCAGCCGGGTGACCAGCGCGTCCACCCGGTGGTCCAGCAGTGCCGCGCTCGCCTCGTTCCAGGGCACGTGCTGGGTGCGTACGTCGGCGTCGGGATGCCGGTGGCGCAGCTCCCGCACCGCGGGGGTGACGATGAGGCCCGCGGTGTAGCCCACGGTGATCCGGCTGGGCCGGGCGGCGGCGCGGGTCTCGGCCGCGGCACTCGCGGCGGAGCGCAGCAGCGCCCTGGCGCGGGGCAGGAAAATCTCCCCGGCCTCGGTGAGGACGGTGCCCCGCGGGGTGCGGTCCAGCAGGCGCGCGCCCAGTTGCTGCTCGAGGCGGCGGACCTGCCGGCTCAGGGACGGCTGGGTGACGTGGAGCGCCTCGGCGGCCCGGCCGAAGTGCCGGTGCTCGGCGACGGCCGTGAAGTAGCGCACGAGCCGCAGGTCGAGGTCCGGCGGCGCGGAGGAGGACTCGGACATGACGCCCAGCCTAGTCCGCCCCGACCCTTTCCACCTGGGGTGATGCCCGGAACGCATTGCGCCGTGCAGAACGGGCCTTGGACCGCGGGTGTTCCCGGCCCGCACGATGGAGACCGCCCCCGACCGCGCCGCCGGCACCGCGCGAGGGGGCGGCACCACACCACCTCATCGAAGGATCGCAGCATGCGTGTATTCGTCACCGGCGCCACCGGACACATCGGGACCGCCGTCGTCGCCGAACTCCTCGCGGCCGGGCACGAGGTCGTCGGCCTCGCCCGCTCGGACCGTTCCGCCGCCGCCCTGACGGCCGCGGGGGCCGGGGTCCACCGCGGCAGCCTGGAGGAGCTCGACGGCCTGCGCCGCGGCGCCGCGGAGGCCGACGGCGTCATCCACCTGGCCTTCGACCACGACTTCTCCGACTACGCGGGCGCGGTCGCCACCGACCTGCGGGCCGTCGAGGCGATGGGGGACGCGCTCGGGGGCTCCGGACGCCCCTTCGTGATCACCTCCGGCACGCTGATGCTCGCCTCCGCCGTCGCGGGCAGCCCCGGGACGGAGGACGAGGCGGCGGCCCCGGCATCTCCCCGTGGCGAGGCGGAGAACGCGGCGGTCGCGCTCGCCACGCGCGGGGTCCGGTCGTCGGTCGTGCGCCTCGCCCCGTCCGTGCACGGCCCGTCCGACCGGCACGGCTTCGTCCCGCGGCTGATCGGCATGGCGCGCGACAAGGGCGTCTCGGCGTACGTGGAGGACGGCGCCACCCGCTGGCCCGCCGTCCACACCCTGGACGCGGCGCGCCTGTTCCGCCTCGCACTGGAAGCGGCGCCGGCGGGCTCGCGGCTGCACGGGGTCGGCGACGAGGGCATCCCGTTCCGGGAGATCGCCGAGGCGATCGGCCGCGGCTTGGACGTCCCGGTGAAGAGCGTGCCGCGCGAGGCGGCGCAGGAGCACCTCGGCTTCCTGTCCGGCTTCGCGACGCTCGACAACCCGACGTCGAACGCGCGCACCAGGGAGCTCCTGGGCTGGCGCCCGGAGCACCCCGCGCTGCTCCAGGACCTGGCGGAGGGCCACTACTTCGGCCGGTCCGACGCCTGACCCGCAGCGGCGGGCGGCAGGTAGCCTGCGGCCATGACCGGGAAGTCGTACGACGCTTCGCGCATCACCGTCCCGGACTTCGACGCGGGGGCGCGGGCCCGGCCGGGGATGTACTTCCGGTACGGGCAGGGCGATCCGCGACTGGCGACCGCCGTGCTGTCCGCCGTCGCCGGGCACGTCCTGCACCCGGCGACGGCGGTCGCCCCGTCGCATTCCCTGAACGGCCTCGTCGAGATCACCGGTGACCTCTCCTTCACCGTGACCCTCGACGAGCCGCACTCCTGGGAAGGGCAGGAGGGGCCCGCCCCCGGGTACTTCGGCTCGCTGCTCGGCCCCGAGTGGCTCCTGCCGGCCGCCGCCGCGGCGCTGACCACGCGCACGGTGGTGGAGACGTGGTGCGGCGGCCGAGGCTTCCGCCAGGAGCTGGCAGGGCTGCGGCCCGTTTCGGCGCCGCTGGAGCAGGCGGTGCCCACCGGGTGCGGGAGCCGGTGGGAATTCGCCCTGGACGAGGGGTACTTCGGGCCGGGCGCCGCCCTCACCCGGGAGCCCGGACGGCTCGATCCGTGCGAGCCCGCCTGTGCGGGGCCCGCGGGGCCCGGCAGGGTGGTCGTCCGGGACCTCCGCGACGGCGGATGGGGAGAGGCGTGCTTCCCTAAAATCTGACGCTGCATCAGAAAATCTCTTCCCCCGGCCGGTCCGCTCGGGCATCCTGCCCCCATGGAGACGGAGCTGAGCAAGAGGCTGGGCATCGAGCACGCCATCTTCGGCTTCACGCCGTTCCCCGCCGTCGCGGCCGCGATCAGCAGGGCCGGGGGCATGGGAGTCCTCGGGGCGGTGCGCTACACCGCGCCCGACGAACTGGCCCGCGGCCTGGAGTGGATGGAGGCGCACACCGACGGCCGGCCGTACGGGCTGGACGTCGTCATGCCGGCCAAGAAGGTCGAGGGCGTCACCGAGGCGGACGTCGAGGCGATGATCCCGCAGGGGCACCGCCAGTACGTACGCGAGGTGCTGGCCAAGCACGGCGTGCCCGAGCTGGAGCCGGGCGACCCCACCGGCTGGCGCATCACGGGCTGGATGGAACAGGTGGCCCGCTCGCAGCTCGACGTCGCCTTCGACTTCCCGATCGGCCTGCTCGCCAACGCGCTGGGCTCCCCGCCCGCGGACGTCGTACGGCGCGCCCACGACCGGGGCGTCCCCGTCGCCGCCCTCGCCGGCAGCGCCCGGCACGCCCGCCACCACCAGGAGGCGGGCATCGACATCGTCGTCGCGCAGGGCTACGAGGCCGGCGGCCACACCGGTGAGATCGCCGGCATGGTGCTGGTGCCCGAGGTCGTCCGTGCCGTGGACCCGCTGCCCGTGCTCGCCGCCGGGGGCATCGGCACCGGTGAGCAGGTCGCCGCGGGACTGGCGCTGGGCGCCCAGGGCGTGTGGCTGGGCTCGGTGTGGCTGACCACCACGGAGGCCGAACTCCCCTCCTCCGCCCTGGTCCGCAAGCTCCTCGCGGCCGGCTCGGGGGACACCGTCCGCTCGCGCGCCCTGACCGGCAAACCGGCCCGCCAGTTGCGCACCGAGTGGACCGACGCCTGGGACGGCCCGGCCGGGCCCGGAGCGCTGCCGATGCCCCTGCAGGGCCTGCTGGTCGCCGATGCGATCACCCGGATCCAGAAGTACGAGGTGGAGCCGCTGCTGGGCACGCCGGTCGGCCAGATCGTGGGCCAGATGCGCGAAGTGCGCAGCGTCCAGGCGGTCTTCGACGATCTGACCCGCGGTTTCGAGCGGGCCGTCGACCGCATCAACCGCATCGCCGGACGCACCTGAGGAGGCGGCACCCATGACACCGACCACGGCGAACGCCCCCAACGGGTTCTGGGCCCAGGCCGCCGCCGACCCGGAACGGGTCGTGCTCACCTCTCCCGACGGCGACCGGTGGAGCGCCCGGCGGCTGCACGAGGAGTCCAACCGCCTCGTCCACGGGCTGCGCGCCGCAGGCTTGCGGACCGGCGACGCCTTCGCGGTCGTGCTGCCGAACGGCGCCGAGTTCTTCACGGCGTACCTCGCCGCCTTCCAGGCCGGGTTCTACCTCGTCCCGGTCAACCACCACCTGGTGGGGTCCGAGATCGCCTGGATCGTCGCCGACTCCGGCGCGAAGGTGCTCGTCGCCCACGAGCGCTTCGGCGACCAGGCACGCGCCGCCGCCGACGAGGCGGGACTGCCCGGGCCACGCCGGTACGCCGTCGGCGCCACGGGCATCGACGGCTTCCGCCCGTACGCGGACCTGCAGGCCGGCATGCCCGGCACCCCGCCCGGGGAGCGCACCACAGGCTGGGTCATGAACTACACCTCCGGCACCACCGGCCGCCCCCGCGGCATCCGGCGCGCCCTGTCCGGCAGGCCCCCCGAGGAGACCCACCTCGGCGGCTTCCTCGGCATCTTCGGCATCCGCCCCTTCGACGGGAACGTCCACCTCGTCTGTTCGCCGCTGTACCACACGGCGGTGCTGCAGTTCGCGGGCGCCGCGCTGCACATCGGCCACCCGGTCGTCCTGATGGACAAGTGGACGCCCGAGGAGATGCTGCGGCTGATCGACGTCCACCGCTGCACGCACACCCACATGGTGCCGACGCAGTTCCACCGGCTGCTGGCCCTCCCGGAGGAGGTCAGGAGCCGCCACGACGTCTCCTCGATGCGGCACGCCGTCCACGGCGCCGCGCCCTGCCCCGAGCACATCAAGCGGGCCATGCTGGAGTGGTGGGGGCCGTGCGTCGAGGAGTACTACGCGGCCAGCGAGGGCGGCGGCACCTTCGCCTCCGCCGCCGAGTGGCTGAAGAAGCCCGGCACGGTCGGCAAGGCGTGGCCGATCAGCGAGATCGCCGTCCACGACGACGACGGCAACCGGCTGCCGCCCGGTGAACTCGGCACCGTCTACATCAAGATGAACACCCCCGGCTTCCGCTACCACAAGGACGAGGCCAAGACCCGGGCGAGCCGCATCGGCGACTTCTTCACCGTCGGCGACCTGGGCTACCTGGACGAGGACGGCTACCTCTACCTCCGCGACCGCAAGATCGACATGATCATCTCCGGTGGCGTCAACGTCTACCCCGCCGAGATCGAGGCCGCGCTCCTCAGCCACCCCGCGGTCGCCGACGCGGCCGCCTTCGGCATCCCCCACGACGACTGGGGCGAGCAGGTCAAGGCCGTCGTCGAACCCGCCCCCGGCCACGCGCCCGGGCCGGAGCTGGCCGCCTCCGTCCTGGCCCACTGCGAGGAGCGTCTGGCGGGCTACAAGCGCCCCCGTTCGGTGGACTTCGTCGCCGAGATGCCGCGTGACCCCAACGGCAAGCTCTACAAGCGCCGGCTCCGCGACCCGTACTGGGAGGGCCGCGCGCGGCCGCTGTGACCGCGGGGCCGCCCGGCCCCGTACGGCCCGGGCGGCCGTGTCCGCCGGGGCGCCGGGCGGGGCGGCGGCGCCTACTGTGGAGGCGAGGGAGGCACATCCGATGACCCGACCCGTCACCGTGGGCCTGGACGGCTCGCCGGAAAGCCACGCCGCCATGCACTGGGCGGCGGGGGAGGCGCTGCGGAGATCGGTGCCGCTGCGCCTGGTGCACGCCGGGGGACACCCGTACGGCGACGCGGTGGTGCGCGACGCCGCACAGGACCTCGCCGAGCGGTATCCGGACCTGCCCGTGACGACCGACGTGGCCGACGGCCCGCCGGCGGAGCTGCTGGTCGCGGAGGCGGGCCGCAGCGAGTTGCTCGCGCTCGGCTCGCAGGGGCTGAGCGGGCTCAGCGGCTTCCTCCTCGGGTCCGTGGGGCAGGCGACGCTGGCCCGCGCTGAAGGTCCCGTCGTGGTCGTCCGCACCGGCCAGGACGAGGGGGACGGGGACGACCGGCGGCCGGTGGTGCTGGGCTTCAGCCTGCGGAAGGGCGCCGACGACGTGATCGCCTTCGCGGTGGAGGACGCGCGGCGGCGCGGGGTGCAGCTGCGGGTGGTCCACGCGTGGTCGTACCCGCCGACGTACGGGTACGTCCCCGCGGCCATGGACCCCACGTGCGGCGCGGAGATCTCGGCGGCGGAGCGGCACGCGGTGCAGGCCGCCCTCGCGCCGTGGCAGGAGAAGGCGCCCGGTGTGGAGATCACGCAGGAGGTCGCCGCGGGCAACGCCGCGCAGCCCCTGGTGGACGCGGCGGCCGGTGCCTCGCTGCTGGTCGTCGGACGGTGCCGGAACCGGCACGGAGGCGCGGGCCCGCACCTGGGCCCCGTGGCGGCCGCGGTGCTGCACCATGCGGCCTGCCCGGTGGCCGTCGTCCCGCACTGACGCCCGCGGGAGCGGACCGTTCGGGGCCGTTCGCTGCGGGCGGACCGGAACGGGTGACGCCCGGACGGGTGAGGTCTCCCGGCGGCGGGTAGCGTCGCCCGGGTGAGCGATCTCCACACCGTGCAGGTGAACGGCATCCGGATGGCCTACCGCGCCTGGGGCGAGGCGGACGCGCCGCCGCTCGTCCTGCTCCACGGACGCGGCTCGGACGGCGCCGACTGGCAGCCGGTCGCGCCCGCGCTGGCCTCGGCCCACCGGGTGTACGCACCCGACCTGCGCGGCCACGGCGCCAGCGACTGGCCGGGCGACTACGCCTTCGAGGCCATGCGCGACGACGTCGTGGCCTTCCTGGACACCCTCGGCCCGGAGCGGGTGGTGCTGGCCGGGCACTCGATGGGCGCGGTCGTCGCCTACCTGGTGGCGGCGAAGTCGTCGCCCCGGCTGACGGCCCTCGTCCTGGAGGAGCCCGTGCCGCCGGACCCGGAGGTGCCGCCGCGGGCCGTGCCGTCCGGCCCCGAGGGGGACGAGACGTGCGACTGGCGGGTCATCGCGGCCGTCAACCGCTGGCGCAACGCCCCCGACCCGGGCTGGTGGGACCTGCTGGCGGCGATCGACTGCCCCACCCTGGTCCTCGCCGGCGGGGCGGCCAGCCACGTCCCCCAGGACGGCATCGCTGCCGTCGCGGCCCGGGTGCCGGGGGCGCGGCTGGTGACGGTGGAGGCGGGGCACCTGGTCCACCAGGAGCGCCCGGCGGACTTCCTCGCCGAGGTCAGGGGGTTCCTTCCGGCGCCCCGCCCTTGACCGGCAGCCCGGCCCGCAGCCACGCCTGGAAACCGCCCTCCAGGTCGGTGGCCCGGGTCAGGCCGACGTCCTGCAGCGAGGCCGCCGCCAGGCTGGAGGTGTAGCCCTCGGAGCAGGCCACGATCCAGCGCACGTCGTGGCCGGTGGCCTCGGGGACGCGGGCGTCGCTCAGCGGGTCAAGCCGCCATTCGAGGACGTTGCGCTCGATCACCAATGCGTCCGGGAACTCGCCCTCCAGGGCCCGCTGCGCGGCCGGGCGGATGTCGACCAGCAGTGCCTGGCCCGCGGCGATCTCGGCCGCCGCGTCGTCGGGCCCGACCCGGTCCAGCCGGGCCCGGGCGCGGTCGAGCATCCGGTCGATGCCGGACCTGACGGTGGCGGACGGGTTCATCGGACGGCCTCCGGAGCGGTCGTGGACGCGGACGAGGTCACGGCCAGGGCGCGTGACAGGGGGACGGCGCGGGGCACCGCGGAGGGCTCCGGCTCGTCCGTCAGCACGGTACGCGTGCGCCGCAGCGAGCGCGCGGCGTCGACCGCGTAGTACGACATCGCCGTCAGGGGCGGCGAGTAGGCGTGCACGCTCACCGCGGGCGCGGCGGAGATGTTGACGACGTCGTGGACGTGCCCGAGCGGGAAGGCCGCGCCGCCGCCCGCGGCGAGTTCGCGGGTCGCGATGCTGCCGTGGCCCCGCTCGTCGTGGAGCCAGCGGTGCTCGGTGAGCGTGCCGCCGACGACGGTCAGGGCACCGAGGGAGCCCGCGTGGTCGTGTAGTTCGGTGGAGGTGTCGCACGGCCAGGTGATCAGCCAGACGTCCACGTAGGGGTCCTGGTGCAGCCGGGTGTACCAGCGGCGGTCGGGCAGGTGGACGGGCAGGTGCACACCGGCCTCGACGGCGGCGGCGTAGCCGCGGACGAGCGCGCGCAGTTGGGGGAGGACGAGCGGGGTGGGACCGCTCGCCCGGTGGTGCAGGGCCATGGGAAGGGCTCCAGAGCGGGAACACGACGTGCCCCGCCTGGGCGGGGGCAGGTCATGGGGTGGTCGGGGCTACGGAGGTCAGCCCCGGCGACAGCTCTGGTCGAAGTGGTGCGCACGGCGTCCCGGCCACAGGGGGCCCAGGTTCCAGATGTTCGTGCGCATGGACCCATGCAAGCACACGGACCAGCGGTCTGTCCCCTCCGGAGTCGGGTACGTCACACAGGTGACACATGGGCCGCGACGGCCCGCGCGCACTCCATGGACTCCATGCGTGTCGTGTCCACTTCGATGTCGTAGACGACTCCCCGGTGGACCGCCTCCGCCTGCGCCGCCGCCATGCCCGGCACCCGGTCGCCCCGGGCGATCTCCCGGCCCGCCGCCACCTCGGGGGCGCAGCGGACGCCGACCCACAGCACTTCCAGGCCGTCCAGGGCCCGCCGCCAGCGGTCCTGCGAGACGGGGCCGCCGAGGAACACCTCGTCGACGACGATCCGGGCACCGGCCCGCGCCATGGCCGCGACGCCGGCCGTCCAGGCCTCGTCCAGGGCCCGGAAGACGTCGCCGACCGACACGCTCCCGTCGGCACCGAAGCCGATGCCCGCGCCGGCCCCGGAGCCCCGCAGCCCGGCGGGCAGGCCGTCGACGAGCGTGTCGGTGCCGAAGGTCAGCCACGGGTCCGGCAGGAGCACCGCCTGCAGGCAGCGCGCGATGCCCGTCTTGCCGGAGCTGGAGCCGCCGTTGAGCACGATCACCTGGTGGGCCATCGGCCCAGGCTAGGGGCGGTGCCGGAGGGTCCGCGAGTCAATTGCCGTGTGGCGCGCGGCGGGCGAAGCGCCGGAGTCGGTGTTCCTCGGCGGGCAGCAGATTGGGGTTGGCGAGGCGCGCGGCGATCGCCTCGGCCATTCTCGGCGCCGGGTCGGCGGGGGCGGCGTGGAGGAACCCGGCGACGAAGACGCGCAGGCCGACGTTCCGGACGGGGCCCAGGCCGACGCCGCGCAGGATGGCGACGGTCAGCGCGGTGTCGGCGGCGGGGTCGCCCGCCGCGGCGTTGCTCCAGTCGATCAGCACCGGTCCCTCCGGGGTGAGGATGACGTTCTCCGGGTGCAGGTCCAGGTGGAGGACGCGGTCCCGGGCGGGATCCCCGGTGGTGAAGCGGCGGTCGAGCCAGCCGGGCGCCGGGACGGCGTGGAGGGACGCCTGCAGCCCGGCCAGCAACCGTCCGTGGGCGTACGCCCGCCAGGGCCTGCGGGCCAGGTCCTGCGCCATGGTGGGCCCCGTCAGGCGGTCCATGACGAGGTCGGTGCCGTCCGCGTCGTGCACCCGGGGCACCGCGAACCCCTCGCCGGCGAGGTGGGCCATGAGGCGGGCCTCCTCGTGGGCCGAACCGCCGTGCCGGTAGCGGCGCAGGACCCGCGTGCCGTCCAGGGCGTAGACGTCGGCGTCGCGGCCCGCGCCGATCAGCTCCACAGGGCCTTCGCCAGCTCCGCGGCCGGGGCCACGGTCCCGAAGCGCGGGAGGGCGAGCGTCACGGCGGCCTCGTGCTCCGCCGCGCTCAGTGCGGTCATCGCGTCCTCGGCGAAGTGGAGTGCGTACCCGTGGTCGGCGGCCGCGCGGGCCGTGGACTCGACGCCCATGTTCGTCGCGATGCCGGCGATCACGAGGGTGCCGACGCCGCGCTCCCGCAACTCCCCGTCCAGGCCGGTGCCGTGGAAGGCGCCCACGGTCCGCTTGACGACCACCAGGTCGCCCTCCCGCTCCAGCCCTTCGACGAGCTCGCTCCCCGGCGGCTGCTCGTCGACCCCGGGGCGCTCCACGCGCACCAGCACGACCGGCGCCCCCGCCTCCCGGAAGGCCGTCGCGAGTCCCAGCGACGCCAGCACGACCTCCTCGCCGGACCGCGGAGCCAACGGCAGCTCCACGATGCGTTCCATCAGGTCGATCACGACAAGTGCGGTGCGTTGGGGCTCGAGACGCGTCATGGGCACACCTTAAGTACCCCCGCCGCGCGTGCGCAGGGGCTCGCGGCCATCTGGTGCCCCCGCGCCCGGCTCACCTCGGTGTTCGGCCGCCGGCCGCTCCCTGGGCGGCCGTCTCGCGGGCCCAGCGGTAGTCGGCCTTGCCGCTGGGGGAGCGCTGGATGAGGGGGGTGATGACGAGGCTGCGCGGCACCTTGTAGCCGGCGAGACGGGCCCGGCAGTGCGTCTGGATCTGCGCCAGGGAGGGCGCCGGGGCGCCTTCGCGCAGCTGGACGACGGCCGAGACGTGGTGGCCCCACTTCGGGTCGGGGACGCCGGCGACCAGGGCGTCGTACACGTCGGGGTGGGCCTTCAGCGCCTCCTCGACCTCCTCCGGGTAGACCTTCTCGCCGCCGGTGTTGATGCACTGCGAGCCGCGTCCGAGCACGGTGACGATGCCCTCGTCGTCGACGGTGGCCATGTCGCCGAGCAGCACCCAGCGCTCGCCGTCGCGCTCGAAGAAGGTCTGGGCGGTCTTGCCGGGGTCGTTGTAGTAGCCGAGCGGCACGTGGCCGCGCAGCGCGATGCGCCCCGGTTCACCGGGGGCCACGGGCCCCAGGGAGGCGGGGTCGACGACGGCGATGTGCGCGCTGACGCGCAGCCGGAAGCCCCTGCGCGGACCGGAGTCGTCCGTGGCGGTGCCGTTGAAGCCGGACTCGGACGAGCCGAAGTTGTTGAGGATCATGCAGTTCGGGGCGAGCGCCTGGAACTGCGCGCGCACGGTCTCGGAGAGGATCGCGCCGGAGCTGGAAAGGCTGAACAGCGAGGAGACGTCGGTGTCCTTGAGCGGTCCGGCCAGGGCGTCGGCGAGGGGGCGCAGCATGGCGTCGCCGACCAGCGAGACGCTGGTGACCTTCTCGCGCTCGATCGTGCGCAGCACCTCCACGGGCGCGTACTTGCTGTGGACGACGACCTTCTGGCCGTAGTGGAAGCCGATGAAGGCGGTCAGCGTGGAGGTGCCGTGCATCAGCGGCGCGGTGGGGAAGAAGACCAGGCCCTCGCCGCCGGCCGCGACCCGTTCGGCGAGTTCCTCGGGGCGGGAGACGGGGACGCCGGTGGGGGCGCCGCCGCCCATGCCGGAGAAGAAGAGGTCCTCGTGGCGCCACATGACGCCCTTGGGCATGCCGGTCGTGCCGCCGGTGTAGATGATGAAGCGGTCGTCGGCGGAGCGGGCGGGGAAGTCGCGGGCGGGCGATCCGGAGGCCTCGGCGTCGGCGAAGCCGACCGCTGCGACGGCGGGTCCGGGCGCGTCCGGTGGTGCGTCGCCGACCCGTACCAGGTGGCGCAGCCGTTCGGTACGGGGCAGGGCCGCCGCGACGCGCCCGGTGAACCCGGCGTCGAAGACGAGCGCCGTGAGGTCGGCGTCGCGGTAGAGGTAGACGAGCTCGTCCGCCACGTAGCGGTAGTTGACGTTGACCGGGACGGCGCGGATCTTCATGCAGGCCAGCGCCGTCTGCAGGTACTCGACGCCGTTGAGGAGGTGCAGGCCCACGTGTTCGCCGGGGGCGACGCCGTGGTCCGCCAGGTGGTGCGCCAGGCGGTTGGCCGCCGCGTCGAGTTGCGCGTACGTGAGCCGGCGCTCGGCCCCCGTGCCGGGGTGGTCGAGATGCACCAGCGCCTCGCGGCCGGGCACGGTGTCGGCGACCGACTCGAAGAGGTCGGCAAGGTTGTACTCCACGGCTCCTCCTCACCGGGGCCGGGGGACCGGGTGCGCGTCCGGCTCCCAGCCGGTCATCAGAGCACCCCGCAGGGGGGCTGTGAAGGGGTCCCGCGGCAAGAATCTGACTGACAGTCAGAAAAGTATTGAACTCGACCTGCGCCTACTGCAACCTGTTCTAGGTCCGGTACGCGACGCGGGAGGACGGCGATGGGCGGCACCGAACACCTCACGGTGGAGCGCGTCGGCGCGACACTCGTACTCACCCTCAACCGGCCGGAGGCGCGCAACGCGCTCTCCCTGCCGATGCTCGTGGGCCTCCACGACGGCTGGCTGGAGGCCGACCAGGACGACGCGATCCGCTCGGTGGTCCTCACCGGCGCCGGCGGAGCCTTCTGCTCCGGCATGGACCTCAAGGCGCTCGCCGCGAACGGCGGCATGGCGGGGCAGCAGTACCGCGAGCGGCTCACCGCCGACCCCGACCTGCACTGGAAGGCGATGCTGCGCCACCACCGCCCCCGAAAGCCCGTGATCGCCGCCGTCGAGGGCCCCTGCGTGGCCGGCGGCACCGAGATCCTCCAGGGCACCGACATCCGCGTCGCGGGCGAGAGCGCGGTCTTCGGCCTGTTCGAGGTGCGCCGCGGCCTCTTCCCCATCGGCGGCTCCACCGTCCGCCTCGCCCGCCAGATACCGCGTACGCACGCCCTGGAGATGCTGCTCACCGGCCGTCCCTACACCGCCGCCGAGGCCGAGCGGATCGGGCTGATCGGCCACGTGGTCCCCGACGGCACCGCGCTGGACAGGGCGCTGGAGATCGCCGCACTGGTCAACGCCAACGGTCCGCTGGCCGTCGAGGCCGTCAAGGCCTCGGTCTACGAGACCGCGGAGATGACCGAGGCCGAGGGACTGAGGTCCGAACTGGAGCGCGGCGGGCCCGTCTTCGCCACCGCCGACGCCAAGGAGGGCGCCAGGGCCTTCGGCGAGAAGCGCCCGCCCGTCTACCGCCGCGCCTGACACGGGAGGTCATCACCGCCATGCCCGAACCGCTCACCGCGCCCCTCGTCGTCGAGTTCCCCTTCACCCGCTCCCTCGGCCCGGTGCAGAGCGCCTTCCTCACCGGGTTGCGCGAGCGGACCGTCCTCGGCGTGCGCACCGGGGACGGGCGGGTGCTCGTGCCGCCCGTCGAGTACGACCCGGTCACCGCCGAGGAACTGCGCGAGCTCGTCGAGGTCGGCACCACCGGCACCGTCACGACCTGGGCCTGGAACCCGTCGCCGCGGTCGCAGCAGCCGCTGGCCACGCCCTTCGCCTGGGTCCTGGTCCGCCTCGACGGCGCCGACACCGCTCTGCTGCACGTCCTGGACGCACCCGGCCCGGAGGCGGTGCGCACCGGCATGCGCGTCCGCGTCCGCTGGGCCGGACGGCGCACCGGCGCCGTCACCGACATCGCGTGCTTCGAACCCGCCGCGGACGACGACACCGCCGGGGCGACCGTGGCGACCGCGCACACCGGCGCGTTCGCCGAACCCGTCACCGGCATCACCGTGCCCGCCCGGCTGGAGTACACCTACGCCCCGGGCCGGGCCCAGAGCCGCTACCTCGCCGCCCTCGCCGGGCACCGCACCGTCGGCGAGCGGTGCCCCTCCTGCCGCAAGGTCTACGTCCCGCCCCGGGGCGCGTGCCCCACCTGCGGCGTCGCCACCGACGAACAGGTCGAGGTCGGCCCGCGCGGCACGGTCACCACCTTCTGCATCGTCAACATCAAGGCCAAGGGCGTCGACATCGAGGTCCCCTACGTCTACGCCCACATCGCCCTCGACGGCGCCGGCCTCGCCCTGCACGGACGCATCGGCGGCATCCCGTACGACCAGGTGCGCATGGGCCTTCGCGTGGAACCCGTCTGGACCGGCGACGGCAGCTACCCCGACCACTACCGGCCCACCGGCGAGCCCGACGCCGACTACGACACCTACAAGGAGCTGCTGTGACCACGGCGACCACTGGGCAGGCGCGCCGGGACGTGGCCATCGTGGCCTTCGCCCAGACCCGGCACGTGCGCGACAGCGCGACCCTCTCCGAGGTCGAGATGCTGATGCCGGTGCTGCACGAGGTGCTGGGCCAGGTCGGCCTCACCGCGGGGGAGATCGGCTTCACCTGCTCGGGCTCCTGCGACTACCTGGCGGGGCGGGCCTTCTCCTTCACCATGGCGCTCGACGGGGTCGGGGCGTGGCCGCCGATCTCCGAGTCGCACGTGGAGACCGACGGGGCCTGGGCGCTGTACGAGGCCTGGGTCAAGCTCCTCACCGGCGAGGCCGACACCGCCCTGGTCTACTCCTACGGCAAGTCCTCGCCGGGGCGGCTGCGGGACGTGCTGACCCGCCAGCTCGACCCCTACTACCTGGCACCGCTGTGGCCCGACTCCGTCGCGCTGGCCGCGCTCCAGGCCCAGGCCCTGATCGACGCGGGCGACACGGACGAAAGCGCGCTCGCCGCCGTCGCCGGCCGCAGCCGGACCGCCGCCGGGAGCAATCCGTACGCCCAGGAGTCCGGCGACCGGCCGCAGGGCGGGTACGTGGTGCGGCCGCTGCGCCGCGGCGACTGTCCGCCGGTCGGCGACGGCGCGGCCGCTGTCGTGCTGGCCGCCGGGGACACCGCCCGGCGGCTGTGCGAACGCCCCGCCTGGATCCGCGGCATGGACCACCGCATCGAGGCGCACGCGCTCGGCGTCCGCGACCTCACCGACTCACCCTCCGCCCGGCTGGCCGCGCAGCGCGCCGGGGCCTTCGACGCACCCGTCGACACCGCGGAGCTGCACGCCCCCTTCACCTCCCAGGAGGTCGTGCTCCGCAAGGCACTCGCCCTGGGGGACGACGTCACGGTCAACCCCTCGGGCGGCCCGCTCGCCGCGAACCCCGTGATGGCCGCCGGCCTGATCCGGCTCGGCGAGGCCGCCGCCCGCATCCACCGCGGCGAGTCCCGCCGCGCGCTCGCCCACGCCACGTCCGGGCCCTGCCTGCAGCAGAACCTGGTCGCCGTCCTGGAAGGAGAGGACCGATGAGCGCGGTGACCGGCAAGGAGCCCGTCGCGGTCGTCGGCGTCGGCCAGACCCACCACACCTCGGCGCGGCACGACGTGTCCATCGCGGGACTCGTCCGCGAGGCGGCGCAGCGTGCCCTGGTGGACGCCTCGATGACCTGGGCGGACGTCGACGCGGTCGTCATCGGCAAGGCCCCGGACTTCTTCGAGGGCGTGATGATGCCCGAGCTGTACCTCGCCGACGCCCTCGGCGCGGTCGGCAAGCCCATGATGCGGGTGCACACCGCGGGCTCCGTGGGCGGCTCCACCGCGCTCGTCGCGACCAGCCTGGTCGCCGCGCGGGTGCACCGCACCGTCCTGACGCTCGCCTTCGAGAAACAGTCCGAGTCCAACGCGATGTGGGGGCTGTCGCTGCCCGTCCCCTTCCAGCAGCCCCTGCTGGCCGGGGCGGGCGGGTTCTTCGCGCCGCACGTGCGCGCCTACATGCGGCGCACCGGCGCGCCCGACACCGTCGGCGTCCTCGTCGCGTACAAGGACCGGCGCAACGCGCTGAGGAACCCGTACGCCCATCTGCACGAGAAGGACATCACCCTGGAGAAGGTGCGTTCCTCGCCCATGCTCTGGGACCCGATCCGCTACTCCGAGACGTGCCCGTCCTCCGACGGCGCCTGCGCGATGGTGCTCACCGACGGCGCCGGCGGGCGCCGCGCCCCCGGACCGGTGGCCTGGGTGCACGGCGGGGCGATGCGCAGCGAGCCCACGATGTTCGCGGGCAAGGACTTCGTCAGCCCCCGGGCCGGACGCGACTGCGCGGCCGACGTCTACCGGCAGGCGGGCATCACCGATCCGCGGCGGCAGATCGACGCCGTGGAGATGTACGTGCCCTTCTCCTGGTACGAGCCGATGTGGCTGGAGAACCTCGGCTTCGCCCAGGAGGGCGAGGGCTGGAAGCTCACCGAGTCGGGGGTGACGGAGCTCGACGGCGACCTGCCCGTCAACCCTTCGGGTGGTGTGCTGTCCACCAACCCGATCGGCGCCTCGGGGATGATCCGCTTCGCCGAGGCCGCCCTCCAGGTGCGCGGCACGGCGGGCGGCCACCAGGTGGACGGCGCACGCCTGGCGCTGGGTCACGCGTACGGCGGGGGTTCGCAGTTCTTCGCCATGTGGGTGGTCGGATCCGGGCACCCCGGAGAGTGAAGCGGGCATGAACCGGTACCGGGTCCGGGCAGGTTCTTCCATGACCTGTCCGGGCCCCGGCACGGTCGCTAGGCTGGCCCGGACGACGGAGTCGGGAGGAGAGCGGACGTGGCCGAGAGCACGATCGGATCGCCGTTGGCCAACGGGAAGAAGCCGCAGCTTGATCTGGCCAATGCAACATGGCAGTCGAGCAGCCAGGGCACAGGAGACGTCCAGATCGCCTTCGTCGAGGGCTACATCGCCATGAGGGACGGCCGGAGCCCCGAGGGGCCCTCGCTGATCTTCACCCCGGCGGAATGGCGGGCCTTCGTCCTCGGGGCCCGCGACGGCGAGTTCGACCTCACCTGACGGAAGCCCACAGGCGCGCGCCGGGCAGCCCGCCCCGTCCACGGCGACGGGCTGCCGGCGCACCCGGCCGGGCGCGCCCCGGAGGCCTCGTGCCCCCGGTTCCCGCGCCCGCGGTACGTCCCCGGGGAATGCACCTGACAGGCCGTCGTACCGCTACCGGTCCGGCATGTGCCGGGGGCATCACGGTGACGCGTTCCCGCACGTGGGCGCACCTGATCGAGCACGGTCGATCACTCCGCGGACGATTGTGAACAGCCGTCACCACTTCGCATTTATGTACTCACGCAGGGTCCCTGGTGGCGTACGCTGAGGTGCCACCGGACAGGCGTCCGAGCATCACCGGCGCGCCCCGGCGCGCGCCGGATCAGGGGCAGGGGGTGCACTATGGCGCGGCGCACACCGAAGTCCCGGCGACCGCTCCTCGAACGCGAGGCCGAGCTCGTGGCCGTCGACGAGGCGCTGGCCGAACTCACGGGCATACGGGCCGAGGGGGACCACCCCCGCGCCGGCACACGGCGCGGCGGCGTGCTCGCCTTCGCGGCCCCCGCGGGCCTCGGCAAGACGACCCTGCTTGCGGAGACCCGGCGCCGGGCCTCCGCCCTCGGCTGCACCGTCCTGTACGCCCGCGGCGGCGACCAGGAACAGGGCGTCGCCTTCCACGTCGCACGCCAGCTGCTGCAGCCCCAGCTCGCCGGAGCCGGTGACGGGGTGCTCCGCACCACCCTCGGCAGCTGGTACGGCATCGTCGGCCCCGCCCTGGGGCTGTGCACCGACGGCGAGGGCGCGCCCCCGGACCCGCAGGGCCTCGCGGACGGACTCGACTGGGTGCTCACCCACATCGCCGTCCGGCGTGGCCCCGTGGTCCTCGTGCTCGACGACGCCCACTGGGCCGACCCCGAGTCCCTGGGCTGGCTGGCCGCCTTCGCACCGCGCGCCGAGGAACTCCCCATGCTCGTCGTCGTGGCCTACCGCCCCGACGAACTCCCCGCCCACGCCGAGGCGTTCCGCGGCCTCCCCGACCGCTCCGGCACCCGCCCGCTCGGCCTGGAACCGCTCAGCGCCGCCGCCATCGGCCGGCTCATCCGCGACGCCGTGGGCGACCACGCCGACGACGCGTTCTGCCGCGAGGCCTGGGCCGTCACCGCCGGCAACCCCTTCGAGGCCGTGGAGCTCACCGCCAAGGTCCTCGACCGGGCGCTGCGCCCCGACGAGTCCAGCGCGCACCTCCTGCGCGACCTCGCCGCCGCCGCCAAGGGCAGCGGACTCATCGCCCGCCTGGAACGCCTGGGCACCTCCACCGTCCGCATGGCGTGGGCCGCGGCCGTCCTCGGCACGTCCATCTCGCCGGCGATCGCCGCGAGCGTGGCGGGCCTGGGCGGCGAGGAGGCCGCCGACGCCGCGGACCGGCTCCGCAAGGCCCGCATCCTCACCGGCAGCGACGTCCTGGAGTTCGTCCACCCCCTCATCGCCACCGCCGTGTACCGGGCCATCCCCGACGCCGTCCGGGTCGCCCTGCACGGCCAGGCCGCCTGGTCCGTCGTGGACGCCGGGCTCGGCCCCTCCGCCGCCGCCCGTCACCTGCTGGAGACCCACCCCGAGGGCGACCCTTGGGTCGTCGGCCAGCTGCGCCAGGCCGCCCGGGACACCGCCCGGGCCGGCGCCCCCGACGCGGCCCGCCGCTACCTGGCGCGGGCCCTGCGCGAGCCGCCCCCGTTCGAGGACCGGGCGGCCGTGCTGTTCGAGCTCGGCTGCTCCTCCCTGCTCACCGAGCCGGCGACCACCGTCAACCACCTGCGCGCCGCGCTCGAGGAGCCCGTCGTCGACCCGGCGCTGCGCGACGCGATCACCTACCGGCTCTCCCAGGCGCTGGCCCACTCCGACCGGCTCGGCGAGGCCGCGGACACCGTCGGACAGGCCGCACGGACCGCCACCAATGCGCGGGCCCGGCTGCGGATGCAGGAAGAGCAGTTCATGTGGGACGCCTTCCGCTCCGACGAACCCGACTCCCCGGCCCGTTCCCGCCGGCTGGCCCGCCTGGCCGACCGGCTGACCGGACGCGACCTGACCGAGCGCTACATCATCGGCCTGCGCGCCTGGGACGCCACCCTGCGCGGCGAGCCCGCCGAGACCGCGCTGCGGCACTCCGACCGTGCCCTGGACGGCGGACTGCCCTGGGCCAGCGAGGACTTCGGCTTCGAGGTCCCGGTCCTCGTCGCGATGACGTACATGTACGCCGACCGGCCCGGCCGCGCCGAGGAGCTCTTCGCCGCCGGCATCGGCGACTACGAGCGCCAGGGATGGCGCGGCGCCCACCTCGCCTTCGGCTACTCCCTGCTCGGGTACGTGCGTTACCGCCGCGGGCGCCTCGCCGAGGCCGAGGACTTCGCCCGCGACGGCCTGCGGCTCGCCGACCGCGTCGGCCGCGGCACCCCCGTCGTCTGGTACACCGTGGCGATCCTCGTCGAGATCCTGCTCGCCCGGGGCCGGCTCCGCGAGGCCGCTGCCCTCGCCGAGGAGTACGACTTCTGCGAGCCCTTCCCTGCGGCCGTCACCTTCCCCGACGCCCAGACCGTCTACGGCGAACTGCTGCTCGCCAGGGGCATGGTCAACGAGGCCATCGCCCAGCTCGAGGCGTGCGGCCGCCGGCTCGACCCCCGGGGCATGCGCAATCCCGCCTGGTCCCCCTGGAAGCTCCACCTCGCGCTCGCCGAGGCCCGGGACACCCCGGAGCGGGCCCGTGCCACCGCCGCCGACGCCGTCGAGCGCGCCCGCCAGTACGGCACCGCGTCCTCGATCGGCCAGGCGCTGCGGGTCTGCGCCGAGGTGGCCGCGGAATCCGACCGGCTCAAGCTGCTGCAGGAGGCGGTCACGCACCTGGAGCGCTCACCGGCCGGCTACGAGCTGGCCCGGGCCCTGGTCGACCACGGTGCCGCGCTGCGCCGCGAGGCCCGGCTCCACGAGGCGGCCGAGCAGCTCTACCGGGGCCTGGAGACCGCCGTCCACTGCGGTGCCGACCAACTGGCCGAGCGCGCCCGCGACGAACTCGCCGCCGCCGGACTGCGCCCACGCAGGCTCCGTACGACGGAGACCGACGCCCTCACCGCACAGGAACGGGCGGCCGCCTCGCGGGCCGCCCGGGGTGAGGACGACGAGCAGATCGCCGCAGGTCTGGACACCGACGTGGAGGGCGTCACCCGTCTGCTCTCCGCCGTCTACCGCAAGATCGGCACCGACCGGGCGGGCCTGTCCCGGGCGCTCGCCCCGTAGCGACGCGACCCCGGGCACACGGGCGGCCCGGGGACCGTACGATGGGCGCATGTCGTTCCTCCGCCGCCGCAGCGCCGCAACGCCCACAGGGCCGGAATTCGACGTCCTGGCCATGGACCCGGGCGACTGGCCGGGCGAACTCGGCGCCGGGCTGCTGCCCGGGGAGGACGGCAGTTGCCAGGGCATCTTCCTGCGCTACGACCTCTTCGGCGGGCGCGGTCCCGCCATGCTGATCGGCAACCTCCCCGAGGGCTCGCCCGCCCGCGACCTCGAAGAGGGCCAGATCCCCTTCGAGGTCGCCCAGCTGCTGCTGGCCCTCGGCAACGACGAGCCGGTCGAGGTCGTCGGCACCGAGGACACCCCGGTCATGCACGGTGACAACCTGCTGATCGTGCGCAAGGTGAAGCTCTCCGAGGGGCGCATCGCCTGCACGCAGTTCGACCGCAGCGACGGCGTCCTGGTCACCATCGCGACCTGGGACCGCCCGATCACCGACGACCTCTACCAGTTGCTCAAGCCCCTCCCCGCGGAGATGTTCCAGCAGGGCTGAGCGGGACCCAGGAGGGCCGCAGGGTGACGTCCTCGGCCTTGACCCAGGCCACCCGGTGGCCGAACTGGATCTCGTAGTAGAGCTGCTCCCCCCGCACCACCACGTGCTGGGAGGCGTCGAAGGTGACCGCCCGGTAGTACTCGCCGTGCGTCGCCCGGCCCACCGCGTAGCTCTGGCCCGCGAGCAGCTTGTACGGCAGCGGGGAGTCCGGCTGCACCGGGACGCCCGCGGGGTAGGCGGACGCCTCCGGGTAGGCGCGCCCGTACACCGGGACCTCGTCGCGGCCCTCCTTGGGCGTGACCAGCCGGCCCGTGGCCGGCAGGGCGGTCCGGTGCCCCCTGGGGTCGTGGAACCAGGCCTTCTGGCCGAGGTACCAGATCGCCGTCCAGTCCCCGCGCCGTCCGGCCACCGCGAACTGCTGGCCGGTCGAGGCACGGGCGCCGGTGTCGTTCACCCCGGTCGTGGAGGGGGCCTCCCCGTGCAGACCGGCGTCCTTGACGAGCGGGGCGTCCTCGCGTGGCTCGGTGTACAGCCGGACGGCCGTGGAACCGCGGGACGGGCAGGTGTCACCGGCGCTCGCGCACCCCGTGTAGACGGGCCGGTTGGAGCCGTAGTCCGGGTCGATCGTCACCAGGGCGCTGCCCGGCCCGGCGGTCTGCCGGAAGGGCGCTCCCAGGAGCTGGAAGTAGTGCGCCCAGTCCCAGTACGGGCCGGGGTCGGTGTGCATCCCCGGGATGTTCGCGGGGGTCGGTCCCGGGACGTTGTCGTGGCCCAGGATGTGCTGCCGGTCCAGCGGGATGCCGTAACGCCCGGCCAGGTAGCGGACCAGCCGGGCCGACGCCCGGTACATGGCCTCGGTGTACCAGGCGCCGGGATCGGTGAGGAAGCCCTCGTGCTCGATGCCGACGGACTTGGCGTTGACGTACCAGTTGCCGGCGTGCCAGCCGACGTCCTTGGTCCGCACGTGCTGGTCGACGTGGCCGTCCGCGGAGCGGATCGAGTAGTGCCACGCCAGGTAGTCCGGCTTCTGCACCAGCTGGAGGGTGGTGTCCCAGGTGGCCTCGGTGTCGTGGACGACGATGTAGTCGATCTTCTGGTCGTGCGGGCGGTCCGCGAGGTCGTGGTTGCCGTAGTCGCCCGTGCCGTACTCCTCGTACGGGGCCGGGAGCCATTCGCACGCTATCGTGCGCGGGCACTCCGTCCCGTCCGCGGCGACCGTGCGCAGACCCAGGGAGCGGAGCTGGGCGGTCTGCGGCGCGAGCCCGGGGTGCGCGGCGAGGGTGAGGCTCTCCCCGTCGTCCGTGGTGCGCGTGACTCCCTCGCGGATGACCTGGAAGACGTCGTCGGCGAAGACCGACGCCGTGGCGGTGTCGTCGGCGCCCGAGTACCGCGCCACCGCGCCGTACCAGCGGGCCGGGTCCGAACTCAGTGGTGCGCCCAGCGACTTCTGGGCCCGGGCCAGCAGCGCCGCGCCGCCCTCGACGTTGGCCGACGGGTCCTCGCGCAGCTCCTCGGCGCTCAGCCCGGTCAGCCCGGCGGCGCGGTCCAGCGTGGTGAGCGCGGAGGGCAGCGCGCGGGTGTCCGTGGCGGGCAGCCCCACGTCGGCGAGGGGACGGCCCACGTCGCCGCGCGGGTCGTCACCGCCATCGCCCCTTCGGGGGAAGCCGGTGAGCGCCGTCCGGGCGTCCGTGAGGTGCATGGGGCCGTATCCGGCGGTGACGCTGGGCAGTCCGCGGTGGGTGTCCCAGCGCGACTCCAGGTAGGCCACGCCCATCAGCACGCTCTCCGGGACGTGATGACGTTCCGCGGCGTCCCGGAAGGCCTGCCGGAGCGGTGCGTCCCGCTCCTGCGGGGTCACGCCGGCCGCGGGCAGCGGCGACAGGGCGGAGAGCAGGGCGCCGACGGCCACGGTGACCGTTGCGGCGGTGACGACCTTGCGCGGGCGTCTCGCGTTGTGGGGGGTTCCTCGCACTGCAGCCTCCTGTGGTGACGCACGGGGCCGTTCGGCACCACAGAGGTATCCATTGGTCGACGATCCGTCAACTAGGCACTGTGAAAGCGGTTTACGCATGTCAGCGCCCGTGCCGGGAGCTTTCCCCGCACGGGCGCCATGGCCTGCGGTGCGTCAGTGGACTGGACCACCGGCGGTGCCGTCCCGGCCCTGAGGCCGCCCGGACGGCACCGCGACGGCACCGGAGGACCCTCCCCTGGTCCCCGGGTCCGCGACCGCGGTGCTCCGCCGTCCACCACGGACCGGTTCCTCCTCTTCCGTCCGGGAACCGGCCGGAAGGTCACCTCGTGCCGACGGCGGCCCTGACGGCCCGCCGGGCGAGGCCCGCGTCGTCGTGCAGACGGCGCAGCAGCAGGCGCTGCTCCTCGCCGGCCTCGGCGGCGCCCGGACCCACCGGGACGGTGCTGCGCATCGTGCGCTGGACGGCCGTCTCGTAGGTGCGGATCTCGCGGGTGACCACCAGCATCAGGTTGACCAGGAAGGCGTCACGCGCGATCGGTCCCGCGGCCTGCGCCATCTGGCTGATCTGCCGCCGGGCGACCGGGTCGTCGCCCAGGATCATCCAGAGCACCGCCAGGTCGTAGCCGGGCAGGTACCAGCCGGCGTGCTCCCAGTCGACCAGCACCGGGCCGGCCGGGGAGAGCAGGATGTTGGAGAGCAGGGCGTCGCCGTGGTTGAACTGGCCCTGTGCGTGCGCCAGTCCGTGCAGCAGTTTCTGCAGGTCGCCCATGTCCCGGTCGGTGAGCAGTCCCAGCTCGTGGTAACGGGACAGCCGCGCCGCGTAGTCGACGGGGGCGTCGAAGATCCCGGCCGGCGGACGCCACATGTTGACCCGGGAGATCGCGCTGAGCGCCATCCGCACGTCGGCCCGCGGCGGGGCCTCCGAGGGGTGCCGCTGCAGGGCCGCGACCCGTCCGGGCATGCGCTCCAGCACGAGCGTGCAGCTCTCGGGGTCGGCGGCGATCAGCCGCGGCGCCCTGACCGGAGGCCGGTGCCGTACGAAGGCCCGGTACGCGCCGATCTCGTGCCGGTACCGCTCCACCCAGGCGGGGGAGTGGTCCAGCAGGCACTTGGCGACCGCGGGGGCACGGCCGGAGGTGCCGACCAGCAGCACCGAGCGGCCGCTGCGCCGCAGCATCTGGACGGGCGTGAACTCGGGACAGATGCGCTGCACCGAGGCGATGGCCGAGCGCAACTGCGCGCCTTGGGGACCGGTCAAGTCGAGCCTCCCGCCGAGCGGGTGGGAGGTCCCCGGCGCGCCCCTGCGCGGAGCGGGCAGCACCGGACGAGGACGTATGGCGGTCCCTGTCCCGGTGAACCCCGGGAGCTGGGTCGGCCGGGGCGGTGCGGACACGGAGGACGATGCTGAATACATATGGGGAGACAGATCCCTTCGTGTGCCAACGAGCTCTTGACGAGGTGGCGGGGCCGGCGCGTGGACGGATCCGGAGCCGGAGTCGGCGTCCGGTCCCGCACCCTGGGGAATGCGGGTCCGGGCCGGCGGTCCGAACTGTCCACGCGCCGTACGCCCCTCGCGTACCAGTACGCACATGCCTCTCGAGTTGTTCAACGCTGATCGGCGTTTTTCGAAAGTTGTTCATATGCGACCGTTCGCGAGCCGGCGGTTGCCGGGCCGGGTGGCGCGTTCCTACCTGACCACCGCATGCGGGTGGCAGACCATCTGGCGCACCCTGGCGAACCATGGCGAATGCTCGCGGCGGCGCTGACCGGCCGTTAGTGTCAACAGTGCCGAGGAACCTGGGGGCTTGGATGGACAAGGAAGCCAACACACGGCTAGCGGACCTGTTCGCACTCACCGGATGGTCCAAGGGAGAACTCGCGAGACTCGTCAACCGGCAGGCGGCGGCCATGGGCCACCCGCAGCTGGCGACGGACACCTCGCGCGTGCGCCGCTGGGTCGAGACCGGGGAATCCCCCCGCGAACCCGTCCCCACCGTGCTGGCCGCCCTGTTCACCGAGCGTCTCGGCCGTGTCGTAACCATCGAGGATCTCGGGTTCGGCCGGCATCGGCGTACGGGAAGGAAGCAGTCCGTCAGCGCCGACGGACTGCCCTGGCCACCGGAGCGAACAGCCGCGGTCCTCACCGAATTCACGGGAATGGACCTCATGCTCAACCGACGCGGTCTGGTGGGCGCGGGAGCCGCGCTTGCCGCGGGTTCCGCACTCAGCAGCGCCATGTACGACTGGCTGCGCACCGATCCGGCGCTCGCGGCCGACGCCCCCACCACCAACGACCCCTTCGACGCCGACGCCGTCTCCTACGACCGCTACGAGGCGGCCCCGGTCGGCTCCCATGAGATCGAGGCGCTGGAGCGCTCGGTCGAGGTGTTCCGCGCCTGGGACGCCTCCCGCGGCGGCGGACTGCAGCGCAAGGCGGTCGTCGGACAGCTCAACGAGGTGGGCGGCATGCTCGCCTACCACCACCCCGACCACCTCAAGCGCAGGCTCTGGGGCGTGGCCGCCAACCTCGCCGTCCTGGCGGGCTGGATGTCCCACGACGTGGGCCTGGAGCCCACCGCCCAGAAGTACTTCGTCATCGCGGCGCACGCCGCGCGTGAGGGCGGGGACCGGCCCAGGGCCGGAGAGGCGCTCTCCCGCGCCGCCCGGCAGATGGTCCACCTGGGACGGCCGGACGACGCGCTGGACCTGATGAAGCTGGCGCAGTCCGGCTCCGGGCAGGAGACCCTGCCGCGCACCCGCGCCATGCTCTGCACCATCGAGGCCTGGGCACAGGCCTCCATGGGCCACGGCCAGGCGATGCGCCGCACCCTGGGCAAGGCCGAGGACCTCTTCGCCACCGACCGCGGCGACGTCCCGCCGCCGAGCTGGATGCAGATGTTCGACGAGGCCGATCTGCACGGCATGCAGGCGCTGGCGTACCGCACCCTCGCCGAGTACGAGCCGCTGGCGGCGCGGACGGCGCAGCAGCACGCCAAGCACGCGCTGGAGCTGCGCGGCAAGGGCCGCGACCGGTCCAACATCTTCGACTACATCTCGCTGGCCTCGGCCTGCTTCATCGCCGACGACCCCGAGCAGGCGGACCGCTACGCACGACTGGCGCTGCTGACCATAAGGCAGAACTCGTCGCTGCGGACCTGGGACCGGCTGCGGGAGATGTACCGGCTGACGGCCCGCTACTCCGACTTCACCAGGATCCAGGACCTGCGTGAGGAGATCGAGATCGCGCTGCCGAGCGGCCCCAAGCGCAGGGGCCCCGCGATCTGAACGGAGACCCACGCGGAGGACGTGGACATCGATGGGCGGGACCAGCCGACTCGACGCCGAATGAGCCGGCTCTCCCGGATGTCGTCCTCATGTCGACACGTCGACATGGGAACACGTCGAATGTGGACCGGCGGGCCCGCGGACCGGTGCGCCCGTGGACCAGTGTGCCCGTGGACCTCAGTGGAACTTGGCGATGAGCACGCAGGCGTCGTCCTCGCGCTCGGGGGCGCCGAGTTCCTCCACCACGATGCGCACGCACTCCTGCGGGGTACGGGCCTGGGCGAACCTCGGGCCGAGTTCCAGCAGGCGTCGCACGGCGGCGGCCGAGTCCGAGGCCGCCAGGGAACCGGAGCGGCGCGGCAGCAGGCCGTCGGTGTGCAGCACCAGCAGGTCGCCGGGGAGCAACCGCTCGGTGGCCTGGCCGTACTGGGCGCCCGAGGTGGCGCCCAGCAGCACGCCCTCGGGTGCGTCGAGCGGTCGCCCCGTCCCGTCGCGGAACAGCAGCGGGGCGGGGTGTCCGGCCTGCGCCCACACCAAAGAGCGGTCCTCGGGGCGGTAGCGGCAGCACAGGGCGCTGCCCAGGGCGGGCTGCGCGGAGCTGTCCAGCAACTGGTTGAGCCCGCCCAGCAGCGGGGCCGGGTCCAGCCCCGTCATCGCCATGCCGCGCAGCGCGCCGAGCAGCATGGCCATGCCGGAGGTGGCGGAGACCCCGTGCCCGGTGAGGTCGCCCACGGTGAGCAGCGCGGAGCCGTCGGGCAGGTGCAGCGCGTCGTACCAGTCGCCGCCGACGAGCGCGCCGGAGGAGGACGGGAGGTAGTGGGCGGCGAGGTCGACCGTGGTGGGGCCGCCGTCCTGCGGGAACCGCAGGGAGCCGCGCCACGGCGGCAGTACGGCCTCCTGCAGCTCGACCGCCAGCCGGCGCTCGGTCTGCGCGATCTGCCGCTCGCGGTGCAACGAGTCACGGGTCTCGCGCAGCGTCCGCTGGCTGCGGCGCAGTTCGCTGACGTCGCGGAGCACCGCCCACATGGAGGCGGTGGCGCCGGCGGCGTCGAGCACCGGCTCGCCCACCATGTGCACCGTACGCACGGCACCGTCCGGGCGGACGATGCGGAACTCGCAGTCGATCGGCCGGGCGTCCACCAGGCAGCCGGTCACGGCCGCGGTCAGGGTCTGCTGGTCCTCGGCGAACAGCCAGGAGGGCAGCTCGTCCAGGGTGAGCGGCCCGTCCTCGCGGGTGCGCCCGAAGATGCGGTAGAGCTCCTCCGACCACTGGACACCGTCCGTGACCAGGTCCCACTCCGCGCTGCCGGCCCGCCCCAGGGCCTGCACGGCGCCGGCGACCGGCGCGGGGACGGGGACCTCCCGGGCGGACCGGCCCGCGTAGGCGGCGCCGCCGGGCTCGGTGCCCGTCTCCCGGTCGCCGAGGGCGGGGATGCCGTCCCGCAGTTGCCCGAGGTGCGCACCCAGGTCGTCGAGCTGGTGGACGGCGAGGTCGCACAGCGCGCGCTGCCAGCGCAGCTGCGGGTCCTCCTCGTCCTCGGCGGCGGCGTCACGGCGAACGGCGTCGACCTTGCCGCGCAGCTGGCGGGTCTGGGAGATGAGCGCGTCCACGGTGCCGGGCTCAGGCTTCGCGGTGGCGCGGTCCTCATGCAAATGGGGCGGCATGACGCTCTCCGAACATGTCTCCGAACCGGGCGCCGGCCTCAACGGGGCCGTACGGATGGGCCAGTCACGACTCTTGCACAAGGAGTGATGGCCCGTAAGGGTTTCTGCAATACCCGATCCGGTGGTGCTACCGGCATATGTCAGGAGCCTGGAGTGCCGCCACGCTCGGGGAACTCGGCGGAATGCCTCGGTCCGGGTAAGCTGCGGGACTCCGGCCACGAGCGTGCCCGCGAGCCGCCCGGGTGCCGCGCAAAGGGTTTGAACCCGGGACGATCTGCGAAGATACCTCGCAGCCGGTAACGGGAAATCCCGTTGCCAACCAACTCCCCGCACCGGATGCTGACCTCATGTTCGACCCCGACATAGCGCCCAGCGGTACCCTTCTCGGCCTCCTCCAGAGAGGACGCGGAGACGGGACCCTGCACGCCCTCGCAGCGCAGCGAGCCGACGCGCTCGCCGCGCTGGAGCAGTGCGTCCTGCGCGACCCCCGTCACGACTGGCGCGTGGAGTCCCGCTCCCTCTATTACGCGCGCCTCTACTCGGAGCTCGAGGGCTCGCTCGACGGGATCGAACAGCACCTCTTCCACCCCGACGACGTCATCAGCCCCGACGAGCACCGCTGCGGCCTGGCGCTGTCCGTCCTCGGTCACCTCGCCGGTTACGGCCGCCGGGACGCCGCCCTGCTGCTGCGCCGCTACGCCGCCACCGGTGGCAACTGGGAGTGGGCCCTGGACGAGCTCGCCGTACGTGACGAGGACGACGCGCTGCGTGCACTCGGCCCGGCCGTGCTCGCCCGCTTCCCGCTCACCACGGAGGGTGACGCCCAGCTCGCCGCCGCGCTCCGCGAGGCGTACGAGCCACGGCCCTGGCGGTTGTGGGCCGAGGATCCGGACCCCGCCGTCTCCGAACGGGTGCGCAAGGCATCGGAACAGACCGCCTTCGACCGCTGGCAGCGCCAGATGCGGCCCGCCGGGCCGACCCCGGGCTGGAGCGTGGGCGCCGTCCTCGAATGGGCCCAGGAAGGCCTGGCCGCCCACCCACCGCAGCACCGCGACGCCCCCGCCGCCCGCTGCCTCGCCGCCGTCGCCGGCCCCGAGGACCGCGAGGAGCTCGTCCGGGCGGCCCGCAGCGGTCCCGAGGCGGCCCGCGCGGCCGCACTCCGCCACCTCTCCGACCGCCAGGACCGCGAGGCCCTCGACCTCATCGAGGCCGCCGCCCTCAGCGAGTCCGAGCTCGTCGCCCGCGCCGCCGTCGAGTCCTTCGAGCGGATGCGCAGCATCGCCGCCCTCACCCGGGCCCGCGCCTGGTCACGCCGTGAGGACGTGCTCGGCGCGACCGCCGCCCGCATGCTCGCCTGCCGCGGCGGCGAACAGGACGCCGACCGCGTCCTCGGCGCCCTGCGCCGACTCGTCCAGCGCGAGGGCGCCGACGCCGAGGGCCTCGCCGTACTCGTGGAAGGGGCCGGCCGGCTCTCCATCGAGTGCGCCGCCCCCGTCCTGCGCCACGTCTACCGCGAGACGAGCTCCTCACAGCTGCGCGGCGTCGCCGCCCACGCCCTCGCCCGCACCGACCCCTGCTTCGGCGCCGGCCTCGCCGTCGAGTGCCTGTGGGACTGCGAGGAGACCACCCGCGAACTCGCCGCCCGCACGGCCACGACCTCGGACGTCCGGGTCCTGGCCCGCCTGCGCAGCCTCGCCGCCGATCCCGCGGAGGAGGCCGAGGTCCAGACCGCGGTCCGCGGCCGCCTCAGCTCCGGCGACCCCGCGCGGTAGGCCCCGGCCCCCCGGTCGCGGGTGGGGCCGGACCGGATGGACGGCTGTGACCTGCCGCTGCTGGGTCCGGCCTTCGCCCGCGGCATCCCGCCGCGGGAAGTCCTGGAGCGGATGTCGGAGTTGCGTCGAGGACGAGCGGCTGGTGATTCCCGGCGGTTCACCCCCGGACCACGGCCCGCTGGGTCCGCGCGGCCTGTGCCACCGCCTCGCCGAAGGACCAGGCGTCGGCCTCCCGCACGCCGACCCGACCGCCGGCCCCGTGCCCGTCGCCGAACTCCTGCCCGGACCGGCGAGCGGCGCCTGACGCCGCCCGGCGCGGCGTCCGGGGGGCACCGAGGGGCGCCGGCGCGGCCGGAAGGCCCGATCCGGACCCAACGCTCACGGCACGTTCCCCAAGGTGAAAGATCCACGTGACCCGGACAACGCCCGGGGAGCCGACAACGTCCGTATGCGAGTAGCCATCGTCACAGAGTCCTTCCCACCCGACGTCAACGGAGTGGCCCACTGCGCGCTGCGCACGGCCGAACATCTGGTCCGCAGGGGCCACGAGCCGCTGGTGATCGCGCCGGCCGGCCCGCAGGAGTCCGTGCCGGGGGACGAACCGTGCCCCGTCGTGCGGGTGCCGTCGCTGCCGCTGCCCGGCTACCCGCAGGTCAGGGTGGCGCTCCCCGGCCGCAGGACCGCGGCGACGATCGCCGCGCACCGCGCCGAACTCGTCCACCTGGCCAGCCCGTTCATCCTCGGGGTGCGCGGCATGGCCGCGGCCACCCGGCAGCACATCCCCGCGGTCGCCGTGTACCAGACCGACCTCGCAGGGTACGCCCGCACCTACCTGAGCCGCGGTGAGAGCACCGCGTGGCGCCGCATCCGCGCCGTGCACACGGCCGCCGACCGCACGCTCGCCCCGTCCAGCGCCTCCCAGCGCGACCTGGAGGCGCACGGCGTCCCGCGCGTGCACCTGTGGCCGCGCGGCGTGGACTCCGTGCGCTTCGACGCGGCCCACCGCGACGAGGCGCTGCGCCGTGAACTCGCCCCGAACGGTGAGGTCCTGGTGGGCTACATCGGCCGCCTCGCACCGGAGAAGCACGTGGAGCTGCTGGCCGGCGCGGGCCGGCTGTCCGGGGTGAAGGTGGTCGTCGTCGGGGACGGCCCGAGCGCCCCCGGGCTGCGCGAGGCGCTGCCGGACGCGGTGTTCCTCGGCCGCCGCACCGGCCACGACCTGGCGCGGATCTACGCCTCCCTCGACGTCTTCGTCCACACCGGGCCGTTCGAGACGTTCTGCCAGACCGTCCAGGAGGCGATGGCCAGCGGGCTGCCCGTGGTCGCCCCCGCCGCCGGCGGTCCGCTCGACCTCGTCGACCACGGCCGCACCGGGCTGCTCGTGCCGCCCGGCGACGTGGACGCCGTCACCGGCGCCGTACGGCTGCTGGCCAGCGCCCCGGCCATGCGCGACCAATTCGGCGCCGAGGGGCGCGCCGACGTGGCCGCGCGCACCTGGGAGGCCGTCGGCGACCTGCTCCTGGAGCACTACGCGCAGGTGCTCGACGCCCGCACGGCGGTGGCGGCATGACCGGCCCGCTGCGCATCGTCAGGCTGGCGAACTTCGTCACGCCCACCTCCGGCGGCCTGCGCACCGCGCTGCGCCACCTCGGCGAGGGCTACCTCGCGGCCGGCCACGACCCGGTCCTGGTCGTCCCCGGCCCCGCCGCCAAGGACGAGATGACCTCCCAGGGCCGCGTCATCACCCTCCCCGGCCCCCTGGTCGCCGGTACCGGCGGCTACCGCGTCCTGACCGGCCGGGCCCGGCTGGAGGCGGTGCTGGACGGCCTCCGCGCCGACCGGCTGGAGGTCTCCGACCGCACGACGCTGCGCTGGACCGGGGAGTGGGCGCGCCGCCGCCGGGTGCCGTCCGTCATGGTGTCCCACGAGAGCGTCGACGGGGTGCTGCGCACCTGGGGTGTGCCCAGCGGCCTCGCCCAGGGCGCCGCCGACCGGCTCAACCGCCGCAGCGCGCACGTGTACTCGCGCATCGTCTGCACGACGGCCTGGGCGGCCGCGGAGTTCGAGCGGATCGGGGCCCGCAACGTCGTACGGGCGCCGCTCGGCGTCGACCTGGAGGCATGCCACCCGGCGCACCACGACCCGGAGTTGCGCGCCCGGTACGCCGGCAACGCCGAGGTGCTGCTGGTGATGTGCTCCCGCCTGTCGCCCGAGAAGCGGCCGGGACGCGCCCTGGAGGCCCTCGCCCACATGCGTCGCCAGGGCGTGGACGCCGTCCTCGTCGTGGCGGGGGACGGGCCGATGCGCGCCCGCCTGGAGGCCCGGGCCCGGGAGGCCCGGCTGCCGGTCACCTTCGTCGGGCACGTCCCCGTCCGTCGCGCCCTGTCCGCCCTCCAGGCCACCGCCGACGTGGTCATGGCCCCGGGCCCGGTGGAGACGTTCGGCCTGTCCGCCCTGGAGGCCCTCGCCTGCGGCACCCCGGTCGTCGCCAGCGCGCTGTCCGCGCTGCCCGACATCCTCGGCCCGGCCGGTGCCGCCGCCACCGACGACGGCCCGGCCTTCGCCGACGCCGTCGGCCACCTGCTGGCCCGCCCGGAGCCCATGCGCCGGGCCATCGCCCGCGCCCAGGCCGAGCGATACGGCTGGCCGACCGCCGTGAGCGCCTTCCTCGCCGCCCACGACGCCGCGCCCCGGCTCACGGTCCCGGAGGTCACGCCATGACGACGGGCACGCAGACGCCCACCGTCCCCGGACGTGCCAGACCCGCGGCCCACGCGCCCACCGGGGTCGCGGTACCCGTCCAGGACCAGGTCACCGTCCGGATGCCCGCCCCTGTTCCC
>NZ_JARAVK010000310.1:0-9122 GCF_033792765.1 Streptomyces sp. PA03-6a
CCCCCACCCTCCCCCCACACCGAAACGAGGCACCCGCATGCGCACTCGTCCCGCCCTCGCGCTGGCCGCCACGGCCACCGCCGCCGCGCTCTCGTTACTGCAGGCCGCCGCGCCCGCCTCCGCCGCGGACGCACCGGTGCTCACCACCGGAGCCCCGGGCGGCGCCCCCGTCGCGGCCGGCGACGTGCTGAGCGCCTCGCCGGCCCCCGGCACCAGCGCCACGCTCTACTCCAGCGCCACCGGCACCAGCGGCGTGACGTGCTCCGAGTCGACCTTCGTCGCGACCGTCACCGACAACCCCGCCGCCCCGGGCACCGCCACCGAGTCGGTCACCGCGCACACCTTCCCGAGCGCGAGCTGCCGCAGCAACGTCGTGGGCGTGCTGGGCGTCACGAGCATCACGGTCAACAACCTGCCGTACACCTCCGCCGTCTCCTCCGACGGCGTCGTCACCGTCTCCCCGGCCGACGGCTCGACGGTCCAGACCACGGTCGTGCTGCGCACCCTGCTGGGCAGCGTCACCTGCGTCTACCGGGCGGCGAGCCTGACCGGCACGGCGGACAACACCGACAACAGCATCACCTTCGCCGCCCAGCAGTTCACCAAGGCCTCCGGCTCCTCGCTCTGCTTCGCCAACGGGTTCTTCACCGCGAAGTACGCCCCGGTCACCGACTCCGGCCAGGACGGCGGCCCTGCCGTCTTCGTGAACTGACCGGACCGCCGCGCCACCCCCCACGCGGCGCCGCGAGCCGCCCGGACCTGGCCGTACCCTTGGTAACTCCTTCCTGCCGAAGGGTTCAGTTCCGGGCGGCGATGCGGCACCCTGTCGTGCCATGACCACTCCCGCGGACGTCCCCGGGCGCGCCGTCCGGCCCTCGCTGCGCGCGCTGTACTTCGTGCCGCTGATGCTCGCGTGCGGCTACCTGGCGCTGCTCCTGCTGCTGTTCGCCGGCGGCACGGCGGCGTACTTCGCCTGGACCGTCCGCTCCCCGCTGACCGCGGCCACCCTCGGTGCCGCGTACGCCTCCGGGGTGGCCCTGTTCGCGGTGGGGCTGCGGCTGCGGCGCTGGGTGGACGTGCGGATCGTGGCGTACACCTCGCTGGCCCAGCTGCTGCTCATGCTGGGCGTCGCCGTGCTGCACCACGACCGCCTGCACCTGACCGAGGGGGAGATCGGCGGCTTCCTCGGCGCGTGGGGCTTCCTCGCCGTCCACGCCGTGATGCCGGTCGTGGGGCTGGTCCTGCTGGCCGTACAGTCCCGCGCTCCGGGCGGCGACCCGCCGCGGTCCGGGCCGGCCGACCTCTTCACCGGGGTGCCCGTCGCCTGGGTGGCGCTGGTGGGCTGCGGCCTCGGGGCGGCCATGCTCGCGGTGCCCGGCGCGCTGCGCGGCGTGTGGCCGTGGCCGGTGACCGACCTCGACCTGCGGGCGCTGGGCGTGTGGACGCTCACCTTCGGCCTCGGCTCGCTGTGGGCGCTGCGCGAGGGCGATCCGGAGCGGATGCGCGCGGGCGCGGCCGGCTACGCCGCGGTCGGCGCCTTCTCGCTCCTGGCGGTCCTCACCCACCCCGGTGCCATGGACTGGGGCTCGGCCTTCGCCTGGCTGTACGTGCTGGGCATGCTCGGGCTCGTCGGCATGGGCCTGATAGGCCTCGCCCTCGCGGGACCGGCCGAGCGATGGCCCGGGAACGGTTCCCTGACAATGGAGGCATGAACGACCTCTCCTTCCGCCTCGCACTGCCCGACGACGCCGCCCTCCTCGTCCGCCTCCGGGACGACGCGGCCCGCTGGATGCAGGAGCACGGCATCGACCAGTGGAAGCCCGGCGAGATGGACGAGGGCCACTTCCGCACGCGCATGGCGGCGGGCGAGGTCTGGCTCACCGAACGCGAGGGCCGGGTGGTCGGCGCCTGGGAGCTGTGGTGGGACGACGAGCACGCCTGGGGGGTGCGTCCGCCGGACGCGGGCTACGTCCACCGGCTCATGGTGGACCGGACGACCGCCCCGCGCGGTACCGGCCGGGCCATGCTCGACCGGGCGGAGCGCCGCATCGCCGAGTCCGGCCGCCCGTACGCGCGGCTGGACTGCGTGGCGGCCAACCCGCAGCTGCGGGCGTACTACGAGGGCGCGGGCTACACCGTCGTGGGAGAGCAGCCCCACAAGCAGAGCGGCAAGGGCAGCCCGTACGCGGTGACCCTGCTGGAGAAGGAGCTGTAGGCGCACGGAACGCGGCGGAGCGGCCCGCCCGGAGGTCGGGGGCGGGCCGCTCCGCGGTGTGCGGCTCACGGGGGTGCCGGGTCAGGTCTCCCGGCGCCGGGCCCGTTCATAGGCATCATGGGCCGCGCGCCGGATCTCCTCCCGGTCGCGGAGCACCTCCTCCATCTCCTCGTCGGAGCCGGGGCCCGGGCCGGGCCCCAGGTCGGTGAGCCGGTCGTAGAGGTAGCGGCAGGCCGCGTCCTCGGTGTCGAAGCGCCGGTGCGGGTCGTACACCCCGCGTTCGTAGTTCCCGACCACCCAGGTCCCGCCCTCCTGCCGGAGGTACCTGAAGTCCGGGGGCCGCAGGTCGAACTCGTGGAAGCCGGGGACCTCGTACAGCCCGCCGGGCACCCCCGCGGAGGCGAGGGCCTCGCACAGTTCACGCCGGTCCATGGTCGGGGCCCGTCAGTTCAGCCGGATGAGTTCGCCGTTGTTGATGTGGTTGAGCACGCTGTCGTTCATCGGCAGCACGTACTGGAGCCCGTTGCCCGGCTGCCCGTAGAAGGGCGCCACGACTCCCGCGGAGACCGCGAACGGCCTGACCACCTTGTACAGGTGGTAGTTGAAGGGGTAGCCCGGGTCGAAGGTGTTGAGGTTGGACGGTGCGATGGAGCGCTGGGAGTACGGCGAGCCCGCGGGCGCGAGGAACCGTCCGCCCTCGCCGCCGAAGCGGTCGATCTTCTGCCCCACGGCGAGGTTGATGACCGATACGGGGCCGCCCGGGAGGAAGCCGTCGTTGGGCGGGAACTTGTAGCTGTTCGTCGTGAAGTCGAACCAGGTGCGCAGGAAGCCGTTGGCGTTCTGCCCGTCGAGGCGCCGGTAGTCGGCCACCATCGCGCCGAGCAGGCCCTTGGTGGGCAACTGCCGCGGACCGAGCCGGGGGTCACCGCAGAAGAACTTGCGGTCGGTGAAGGTGGCACCGATGCAGATGCGCGGGTTCTCCGGGCCACCGGGAAGGCGCCCGGGAGCGCCCACGACCGGGCCGGCTCCGGGGCCGGAGCCGGGGCGGGAACCAGGACCGGAACCAGGACCGGAACCAGGACCGGAGCCGGGGCCCGATCCGGGGCCGGCCCCGGGGCGGTCGTGGTGGGCCGCGAGCTGTGCGCCCGGCCCCCAGTCGTCGGCGTGCGCGGGGACGACCGCACCCAGGAGGGTGCCGACGAGCAGGACGAGCAGGGCGGGAAGGCTGGAAAGCGATATTCGCTGGCGCCGCTTCAAGGGTCCTCCAGGGACGACGGGAACGAGGCCTCCCGGGACGGAAATCACCGTGCGTCACCGGAGCCGCGCGGATACGTACCCCTGGCGGATCACCCACCGGGACCGACGCGCCGCCGATTCATCCGGATGGCCACCCACTTCGCCCGTACGCAGCACCGCCCGGCCGGGACCCGCGGAGAGCGGGCCGCCGACCGGGCGGTCACGGAACGTGCTCGCTACTTCCGGACGAACACCGCGACGGTGCGGCCCGGCACGGTGAAGGTGCCGGACGTGGCGTCGTAGGAGGCCCGCTTCACCACGGCGTCGGAGCCCGCGGCCTGCACCGGATGGAGGGCGTAGCCCTTCCCCGACAGGGCGCCGACGCGCTGGTCCTGGGCCTTCGGGGTCGCGTTGAAGACCACCACCAGCCGGCCCAGCTGCAGGGTGATGACGCCGGGGGTCTCCTGCTCGCCCGAGAGCGGGAAGGACAGCTGCTCCTGGACCTGCGCCGCCGTGGTCAGCCCGAAGGCCGGCTCGGTGGAGCGGATCCGCAGCAGGTCCTGGTACGCGGCCGAGGCCGCGGTGGTCTGCGCGCAGCCGACCCGGAGCGTGTCCGCGGTCAGCAGCGGCTTCGCGAAGGACCACTTGGACTCGTTGTCGGCCTTGGGGGGCAGGCCGCGGCCGAAGCCGTTGCCCGAGGAGCAGTCCCAGTGGATGGCGTTGAACCAGTCGCCGGAGTCGTACGAGTTGCGGTCCAGGGACTTGGAGCGCAGCAGGTCCGAGCCCGCCTGGTAGAGCGCCGGCCCCTGGGAGAGGGCCGGGACGGCCTCGGCGACGACCTGCATGCGTGCCCGGTCGGCGGGCGAGGTGCCCTGGGGCAGCTTGAAGGCGAGCGCGTCATACAGGGCCTCGTTGTCGTGGGCGTCGGCGTAGGCGAGGGCGTCGCCGGGGGCGTCCGCGTATCCGGCGGGTGAGCCGTTGTAGTCGACCTCGGCGCCGCTGACCTCCTTGCCGCTGCTGTCGGTGAAGGAGAAGGACTTCAGGTTGCCGGTGAGGCCGACCTTGATGAGGTCCTGGTAGTGCAGCAGGCGGGCTCGCTGCTCGGCCTCGCTGCCGTTGGCGGCGGAGCCGTTGGGCTCGTTGAACAGGCCCGAGGCGAAGCCCTGGACGCCGGGGTCGGAGTCGAAGGGGCCGCCGCCGCGGACCGCGTCGCGGGCCCGGTCGGAGAAGGTGGCGACTCCGGTGCCGGCCATGTTCTTCTGGGTGGCCTGCACGAAGCGGGCGTCGTCGGCGACCTCGCCGAAGTTCCAGCCCTCGCCGTAGAGGATGATCTTCTTGCCGTCGACGCCGTCCTTCGCGGGGGTCAGCGCGTCCAGCGCCTTGCGGACGGCGAGGATGTTCGCCTTGGGGTGGTGGCCCATCAGGTCGAAGCGGAAGCCGTCGACCTTGTACTCCTTGGCCCAGGTGACGATCGAGTCGACGACCAGCTTGCCCATCATCGCGTTCTCGGTGGCGGTGTTGGAGCAGCAGGTGGAGTTGGCGACGGTGCCGTCGTCCAGCAGGCGCTGGTAGTAGCCGGGCACGATCCGGTCGAGGACGGACTTGTCGTCCTGGCCGCTCGCGGCGGTGTGGTTGTAGACCACGTCCATGACGACCCGCAGGCCCGCCTGGTTGAGCCCCTGCACCATCCTCCGGAACTCGACGGTGCGCCGCGTGCCGTCCGGGTCGGTGGCGTAGGAGCCCTCGGGGACGGTGTAGTGGAAGGGGTCGTAGCCCCAGTTGTAGGCGTCCTTCGCGGCGACCGCGGCCACGCACTCCTGCTGCCGGTCGGAGTCGGCCGGGTAGGCGCCCAGGTCGCAGTCGACGGTGGCCTGGTCGGCGCTCTTCTCCGCGACGGTGGCGAAGTCGAAGGCCGGCAGCAGGTGGACGTAGGAGACCCCGGACTTCGCCAGCGCCTTCAGGTGCGTCATCCCCGCCGAGCCGGTGTCGGTGAAGGCGGTGTACTTGCCCTTGTCCCGGGCGGGGACGGTGGCGTCCGCGACGGAGAAGTCCCGGATGTGCAGTTCCTGGATCTGCGCGTTGTTCAGGCCCACGGCCTTGGGCTTGGCCAGGTGCGACCAGCCGCCCGGGGCGAGCGCCCTGTCGTCGAGGTCGACGACAAGGCTCTGCTTCGAATCGGCGGTCAGGGCGACCGAGTAGGGGTCGGTGACGGTGTTGGTGACGACCTTCTGGACGCTGGGCGCCCAGACCTTCACGGCGTAGCGGTACGGCCTGCCGGTCCAGCTCCGTTCACCGGTCACGCTCCACACGCCGGTGGAGCCGTCGCGCCGCATCGGGACGGTGCGCCCGTCCAGGTCCAGGGCGACGGACTGGGCGGTCGGGGCCCATACGGAGAGCGTGGGCCTGCCGCCGGAGAAGACCGGGCCGAGGACGGCCTTGGTCGCCTTCGCGGCGTACAGGTCGTCCAGTACGCCCTGGATCTGGACGCCGGTGGCGGACAGCAACGCCCCATTGGCCAGCCGCTGCGTGGCGACGACCTGGCCGGTGAGGGCGGTGCGGACCCGGTCGCGGTCGCGCGGGTCGATCGTGAAGGCCGCGTAGTCCTTCAGGTGCGGGAAGCGGGCCTTCTGGGCGTCGGTCAGGCCACCCGCGACCCGGTCCAGGCGGAGCCAGTGACCCTCGCCGGAGAGTGCACCGTCCTTGATCGTCAGGCCGCCGTCCGGGGCGTAGACGAGCTGGTGACTGGCGGCGGTGTCGCCGGTCTTCCACGCGACGGTGTCGGCGTCGATCCACTGGGCCTTGGCCGAGGACAGGTCGAGGTCGGCGGAGGAGCCGGACGTGGAGGGCAGGAGGTACTTCTCGGTGCCGTTCAGGAGCCACACCTCGTGTCCGTAGGTGGCGAGGTCGAGCGACTGGTCGGCGGGCAGGTCCTTGGTGTCGCCCTTGTGCAGGATGTAGCTGAGCGACGTGGCGCCCGCGGCGAGCGGCACCTCGAAGACGGCGCCGTAGGCGTCGGTCCGCACCGGCTGCAACGGGGCGGTCCAGTCGGTCGGGTTCGCGGCGCCGGTCCAGGTGTGCAGGCCCCAGCCGGTGTAGTCGTTGTCGGCCCGGTGGTAGTGCAGGACGGCTTTCGTCCTGTCCTGACCCGGCTCGGTGCCGGAGGGGGCCTGGGTGGCGACGGCCTCCTTGCCCTGCTCGACCCAGATCTCGCCGTTCTTGGTGACGTCGATGAACCGGTCGGCGCCGACGTCCTTGGTGCCGTCCTTGTCGATGACGAGGTAACCGACGCTGGAGGCGCCCGGCTTGAGCTTCACATAGGCGAAGGCGCCATAGGCGTCGCGGCCGACGAAGTCGTGCCCGGCGGGCCAGGTGGTGCCCTCGCCGTCGGCGATGTCGCCCCAGGCGTACAGGCGCCAGTCGGTGTAATTGTTGTCGGCCCGCTTGTAGTGGACGATCGCGTAGTCGCGACTGCTCGCCACCGGGGTCTGCGGCGGAACCGGGGTGCCGCTGGTGGTCCCGGCGGTGGCGCTCGCGGTGCGGCCTGCGGAATCGATCACGACGGCCTTGTACCGCAGCGCGGTGCCGGGCGTCACGTCGTCACCGACCGTCTGGGTGACCTTGTACGGCGCGTGGTCCGCGGAGCCGAGGACCTTCCACGGGCCGTTGCCGGTCTGCGCGGCGAAGACCACGCGGTTGAGCTGCCCGCCGTCGACGTCGGCGGAGAGCTCGACGGTGCCGGTGGCACCCGCGGCGGGGGCCTTCAGCGTGAGGGACGGCCGGGCGGCGGGGGCGCCGAGCGGCTTGCCCGCCTTGTAGACCACGGTGGACAGCGCCGGGACGGTCACGCCGATCTTCCGGTCGGCGCCGCTGGTGACGGAGCCCTGGGTGCCGTAGAGGGCGGTGAAGGCGGTGTTCGCGGAGCCCGTGGGGACGTCGGCGGTCCGCGCTTCGGTCGCGTTGTTGACGGCGACGAGGTACTCGGTGCGGGTCTTCGCGTCGGTGCGGGAGAAGGCGTAGATCCCGGCGCCGTCGGCGACGTGGCGCTCGGTCTGGACACCGTCGGCGAGCGCCGGGTGGGCCTTGCGGAGCGCGGCCAGCTTCGCGATCGCCTGGTAGAGGGGTGAGCCGGTGTCGTAGGCGTCGCTCGCGTGGGTACGGTCGGTGCCCAGCTGGTCGTCGTCGAGGTAGTCGGCGACCTTGGACGCGAACATCGTCTGGCGGGCGTCCTTGTCGCCGCCGGCGCCGGTGAAGCCCTGCTCGTCGCCGTAGTAGACGACCGGGTTGCCGCGCGAGAGGAACATCAGCTCGTTGGCGAGCCGGTCCCGCCGCACGAGTTCGGCGTCGTCGGCCTTCGGGTTGTCCTGCTTCAGGAACGTGCCGATGCGGCCCATGTCGTGGTTGCCGAGGAAGGTGACCTGCTCGTACGCGTTGGCCTTGTCGGTCGTGTACCGGTAGTCGTCACCGAAGACCCCGCCCAGCTTCGCCGCGGAGCCGCCCTGGGAGGCGTACTGGCGGGCGGCGTCCTGGAAGGGGAAGTCGAGCGTCGAGTCGAGGCGGCCCTGCGTGACGTACGGGGACGTGATGGCGGTGTCGGCGGAGTAGACCTCGCCGAACATGAAGAAGTCCTTGCGGCCGTGCTTGGCCGCGTAGGCGTCCAGCACCGTGGCCCACTGGGTCCAGAACGGCAGGTCGACGTGCTTGACGGTGTCGATGCGGAAGCCGTCGACGGCGAAGTCGCGGACCCACTTCCCGTAGATCTCCTCCATACCCTCCACGACCTCGGGCCGCTCGGTCCACAGGTCGTCCAGACCGGAGAAGTCGCCCTGGTCGGAGCTCTCGCCGGCGAAGGTGGAGTCGCCCCGGTTGTGGTACATCGTCGGGTCGTTCAGCCAGGCCGGGACCTTGCTGTTCGCGGTGACGACGGGGGTGCGGGGGAAGGAGTCGCGGTCGACGGCGGGGAAGCCCTTGCCGCCCTTCGCGTAGTCGGCGTCGTCGAAGGGCACACCGTCCTTCGTCAGGTACGGGAACGCGCCCTTGGAGAGGTAGCCGTAGGACTTCTCGTCGTAGTCGACGACGTCGGCGGTGTGGTTGGTGATGACGTCGAAGAAGACCTTCATGCCCTTGGCGTGGGCCTTGGATATCAGCGCCTTGAGGTCGGCGTTGCTGCCGAAGTGCGGGTCGACCTGGGTGAAGTCGGTGATCCAGTAACCGTGGTAGCCGGCCGAGGCCTGATCCCCCGTCCCCTGCACGGGCCGGTTCTTGAAGATCGGCGCCATCCATATCGCGGTGGTGCCGAGGCCCTTGATGTAGTCGAGCCGCTGGGTGAGGCCCTTGAGGTCGCCGCCCTGGTAGAAGCCCTTGTCGGTGGGGTCGTAGCCGGTGCTGAGCCGGGTGCCGGTCAGACCGCCCCTGTCGTTGGACGCGTCGCCGTTGGCGAAACGGTCCGGCAGGACGAAGTAGAACTGCTCCCGCGTGAGGTCGTGACGCGCGGGCTGCGCGGCGAGCGCCGCGCAGCCCGCGCGTCACGACCTCAGCCGGAACCAGCGCCACGTCTCCTGCCCGGCCCGTTCCCCCCGCGGCGCACGCGCCCCCGCCACGCCGCGTATGCCCTGTACCCCGCTCAGCACACGTTACGCCCCCACCGAACAGGGACTCTAACCAGGAGCTGCCC
>NZ_JARAVK010000311.1:0-8993 GCF_033792765.1 Streptomyces sp. PA03-6a
TTTTTTGTCGGGCGGTTTATGTGTTTTTTAGGGACAGGCCCGGTCCCGGGCCTCGTCGCTCCGCGACGTGGTCATCGGTCGCTCCTCGGGTCGTGCGCGCCGGGACGCGCGGTCGGCAGGGGGACGGTGGCGTCCCGGGTGGGATCCGCGACCGCTACGGGCCGGGGGCCGCCCGTCCGGTCGGGGAAGACCCAGGCGCGGAAGAGCAGGAAACGCAGCACCGTCGCGGCGAGGTTGGCCGCGACGAGCACGGCGAGTTCGGTGCCGTGCGCGGGCGTGGTGTCGGCGACGTGCAGCGCGGCCAGAGATCCGCTGGTGAGCGCCAGGCCGATGCCGAAGACGAGCACCCCCTGCGCCTGGTGCCGCACGGCCTTGTCGCGGCCGCGTACGCCGAAGGTCAGCCGCCGGTTGGCGGCCGTGTTGCCCACCGCCGAGAGCAGCAGGGCGAGGGCGTTGGCGGCCTGGGCACCGCAGAGGGTGCGGAAGGCCGTGTACAGCAGCAGGTACGCGACCGTGCTCAGCCCGCCGACGACGCAGAAGCCGACCAACTGCCGGGCGAGCCCGGCCGGCACGTCGGCGAGACCGCGGTCGCGCGGGTCGTCGCCGAAGGGCCGGCGCAGCCGGTCGAGCGGGAGGGCGCCCGTGGCCAGCGCCCTGCCCACCCGCCAGACGCCCTTGAGGTCGTCGGTGGCGGTCCTGACGACGTCCACGCTCGAGTCGGGGTCGTCGACCCAGTCGACCGGCACCTCGTGGATGCGCAGCCCGGCCCGTTCGGCCAGCACGAGCATCTCGGTGTCGAAGAACCAGCCGGTGTCCTCCACCAGGGGCAGCAGCCGCTCCGCGACGTCCTTGCGGATGGCCTTGAAGCCGCACTGTGCGTCGGAGAAGCGGGCGGCCAGCGAGGTCCGCAGCAGGACGTTGTAGGAGCGGGAGATGAACTCCCGCTTGGCGCCCCGCACGACGCGCGAGCTGCGGGCCAGCCGGGAGCCGATCGCCAGGTCGGAGTGGCCGGAGATCAGCGGGGCGACCAGCGGCAGCAGCGCGTTGAGGTCGGTGGACAGGTCGGCGTCCATGTACGCCAGCACCGGTGCCCCGGAGGCCGACCACACCGCGCGCAGGGCGAGGCCGCGGCCCTTGCGTTCCAGCCGGAAGGCGCTGACCTCGGGCAGCTCGGCCTCCAGGGCCGCGGCGATCAGCGGCGTGCGGTCGGTGCTGGCGTTGTCGGCGACGGTGATCCGGAACGGGTAGGGGAAGGTGCGCCGCAGATGCGTGTGGAGCCGGCGAACGCAGCCTTCGAGGTCCTTCTCCTCGTTGTGCACGGGGATCACGACGTCGAGCACCGGTTCGGTCTGCGCGACCACCAGGTGCTCACGGGCGGGGAGGGCCTCCGGGCCCCGGGCCGGCCGGCCGGTCGGTGGGAGCTGTTGGGTTCGCATGGCGACGACCTTGGTCCGGCGCGCTGTCATGACGTTGTGGCGGCGCTGAGCGGCAGCTGTGAGTGCGCGGCGGGCAGGTGGACGCGGAAGACGGTACGGCCGGGCACGCTGTCGATGGACACCGCGCCGCGGTGCGCGGCCACCACGGCCTGGACGATGGCGAGTCCCAGGCCCGTGCTGCCGGCCGCCCGGGAGCGGGAGGCGTCACCGCGCGCGAAGCGCTCGAAGACGTGCGGCAGCAGGGCGGACGGGATGCCGGGACCGTCGTCCTCGACCTCGACCAGCACCTCCGGGCCGCGCGGCACGACGCGCGCGACGACGGTGCTGCCGGGCGGGGTGTGGGCGCGGGCGTTGGCGAGCAGGTTGGTCAGCACCTGGTGCAGGCGCTCCGGGTCGCCGTGCACGACGGCGGGTTCGTCCGGGAGGCTCAGCAGCCAGTGGTGGTCGTTCCCGGCCGCGCGGGCGTCGCTGACGGCGTCGACGACCAGCGGGGACATGTCCGTCCCGGTGAGGCCCAGCGGGCGCCCGGCGTCCAGCCGCGCGAGCAGCAGCAGGTCCTCCACCAGGGTGGTCATCCGGCTCGCCTCCGACTCGATCCGGCCGAGCGCGTGCCGGGTGTCCGGGCCGATCGTCTCCCGGCCGCGCCGGGTCAGCTCGGCGTACCCGCGGATGGAGGCCAGCGGGGTGCGCAGTTCGTGGCTGGCGTCGGCGACGAACCGCCGGACCCGGGTCTCGCTCTCCTGGCGGGCGTGCAGGGCGTTGCCGACGTGGTCGAGCATGCGGTTGAGCGCGGCGCCGACCTGGCCGACCTCGGTGCGCGGATCGGTGTCGGCGTCCGGCACGCGGTCGTGGAGGGCGACCTCGCCGCGGTGGAGGGTGAGTTCGGAGACCCGGGTGGCGGTGGCGGCGACCCGGCGCAGCGGGTGGAGGCTGAGCCGGATCATGACGAAGCCGGCCATCCCGGCGGCGGCCAGCCCCGCGGCGGTGACGCAGGCCTCGACGACCACGAGGGTGCCGATGGTGTCGCGGACGGTCGTCGTCGGCAGCCCCACGAGCAGCCACCCACCGGTGCCGTCGGTGGCCGACTGCACGCGGAAGCCGCCCAGTCCCGGGACGTCGAGCGTGTGCGGCAGGCCGTCCAGGGGGACGGCCGCGAACGCCTCGCGCTGCGGGGCGGTGAGCGGCCGGGCCTGCAGCCGGGACTGGGTGCCGCTGGGCTGCGCGCTGACGCCGGCGGCGGTCACCGCGCCGGTCGCGTCGAGCCGGGCGCCCACGGTCCCGGGGGCGATGCCGGGCCCGGTGATGAAGCGCAGGGACCCGGTACCGGAGCCGTCGACGCCCGTCCCGGTGGTCCCGGGGACCACCGGCGGCCCGACCGGCTGCTTGCCGTCGTACCCCGGGTCAAGCCGGGCCCGGCCGGCGACCGCCTCGACCTGCTTGTCCAGTTGAGTGAAGAGGAAGGACTGCAGGGCGAGCGTCGTGACCGTACCGATGACCGCGCACACGACCGCGATGAGCGCGACCGAGGAGACCACCAGCCGGGTCCGCAGGGACGCGCGCCGGCGGACCCGGCTCACGCCGCTTCGCCCGGCTTGATCAGGTAGCCGGCGCCGCGCCGGGTGTGGATCATCGGGAGGCGGCCCACGTCGATCTTCTTGCGCAGGTAGGAGATGTAGAGCTCGACGACGTTGGCCTGGCCCCCGAAGTCGTAGGACCAGACGCGGTCGAGGATCTGCGCCTTGCTCAGCACCCGGCGCGGATTGCGCATCAGGTACCGCAGCAGTTCGAACTCGGTGGCCGTGAGGTGGATGCCCTGGCCGCCGCGGCTGACCTCGTGGCTGTCCTCGTCGAGCACGAGGTCGCCCACGACCAGCAGCGACTCCTGGCGGGCGGTGGCGGCCCCGGCCCGGCGGAGCAGCCCGCGCAGCCGGGCCACGACCTCCTCCAGGCTGAACGGCTTGGTGACGTAGTCGTCACCGCCCGCGGTGAGGCCCGCGATGCGGTCCTCGACGGCGTCCTTGGCGGTGAGGAACAGCACCGGCACGTCGGGCAGTTCGCGGCGCAGCCGGGCCAGGACCTCCAGGCCGTCCATGTCGGGCAGCATGACGTCGAGGACCGCGGCGTCCGGTCGCAGCTCACGCGCGGCGCGCAGCGCGTCGGAGCCGGTGCCTTCGGTGTGGACGTCCCAGCCCTCGTAGCGCAGGGCCATGGAGAGCAGGTCGGCGAGGGCGTTCTCGTCGTCGACGACGAGCACCCGGACAGGTGCGCCGTCCGGACGCGTGAGGTCGGCGGCGGGGGAAGGAGACGCGGTCATGCCCGCATCCTGTGAGCCGCCGCTGAGAACCCCCTTTTCGCTGCCTGTGATTTCCCTGAGAATCCCCTGTCTCGAAGGTCCTGTCGCGATGGCCCTGACGCGCCGCCGGGCCGGGAATGCGCGGGCCGCGGACCCCGTTTTGGTACGAAGGACGTCGAACTTCAAACGGACTTCACGGCGGGAGAAGACCCATGAGCGACAGCCGGACGCCGGCGATCGGACGCTACGGCCTGTGGAACGCCGGGCTGCGCGACCCCGACCCGGCCCGCGCGGCCGAACTGGCCGAGACCGCGGCCGAACTGGAGGAACTGGGCTACGGGGCCCTGTGGCTCGGCGGCAGCAGCGGCGTCGAGCACGCGGTACCGCTGATCGAGGCCACCTCCTCCATCACCGTCGCGACCGGCATCCTCAGCATCTGGCAGTACGGGGCCGAGGACACCGCCGCCCGCCAGGCGGGCCTCGAAGCCGCCCACCCCGGGCGCTTCCTGCTCGGGCTGGGCGTCAGCCACGCCCGCCTCGCCGAGCAGTACAAGCACCCGTACGCCGCGATGACCCGCTACCTCGACGAACTTGACGCCGCCGGGGCGCCGGCCGGCAACCGGGTGCTCGCCGCGCTCGGCCCGCGGATGCTGGGCCTCGCGCGCGACCGCTCGGCGGGCGCCCACCCCTACCTGGTCACCGTCGAGCACACCGCGCAGGCGCGGGCCACGCTGGGCGAGGGGCCGCTGCTGGCACCGGAGTTCACGGTCGTCCTGGAGACCGACCCGGCACGGGCCCGCGAGAGGGCCCGGGAGATGCTGGCGTTCTACCTGACGCTCCCCAACTACACCGGCAACTGGCTGCGTCTGGGGTTCACCGAGGACGACCTCGCCGACGGGGGCAGCGACCGCCTGGTCGACGCGCTCTTCGGCTGGGGCGACGAGGAGCGGGTCCGGCAGCGGATCGACGCCTTCCTCGACGCGGGCGCCGACCACGTCGCCGTCCAGGTGCTGGCCTCCGGCGAGGACCGGTCCGGACTGCCGCGCGAGGAGTGGCGCCGGCTGGCCGCGGCGCTGAAGCCCACCGGTCACTGAAGGTCCTCCCGCAGGCAATCGGGGACAGACCGCCGACAGGAACGGAACCCTCCGCTCAAAGGCGTTCAGCGCCCGGCCGCTCCACGGGGCCGGGCGTATGTTCGGCCCCATGGACAGCGGCACCGTGCCTCGTACTGTCTCGGTCGACCGCATGGCGTCCGGCGACCACGCCTGCCTCGGCTTCCAGGACGAGGACGACCGCTGGGAGATCCGCGCCGCCTTCACCGCGATCGGGCTGGCCCGCGGCGAACGCGTCCTGCTCTTCACCGATCCCGGTACGCCCCCGGCCGAGGCCGTCACCCGCCTCAGCGCCCACGGGGTCCGCGCCGCCGACGCGGTCCGCCACAGCGCCCTGGTCATCACCCCCGAGGTCCCCGGCTACGACGGCGCCGCCGCCTGGACCGCGCTGACGAACACCGCCCACTGCCACGGCTTCTCCGGCCTCCGCGTGGCCGGCGACATGTCCTGGGCCCTCGGCCCCCACCTCGACCGCGACCGCCTGCTCGGCCACGAGACCGCCATGACCCCGATCCTCGCGGGCCTCGGCCTCACCACCATCTGCGAGTACGACCAGCGGCGCTTCGCCGCCTCGCTCCTCGACCGGGTCCGGGCGGCCCACCCGGTCTGCGTACGCCCCCGCCACGGATCACTGCGCGCGGAGCGCTCCGGCGACACCCTCGCCCTCCGCGGCGACGCGGACCTCGCCACCCGCAACGACTTCGAACTGGCCGTCCGTCACGCCTTCGCGGCGCCCGCCGGCCCGCCGTACCGGGTCGACCTCACCCGGGTGGCCTTCCTCGACGCCCGCTGCGCATCCGTCCTGATCCGCCACGTGGCGTCCCTCGGCCCCGCCGACCGCGTCACCATCCGCTGCCCACGACTGCACGCGCGCACCCTGCGGCTCTGCGGCGCGACCGAGGTCCCCCAGCTCCTCCTCGAGGAGACCTGAACCCCCGGCCCGGCGTCAGACCTGCTGGGCCGCCCAGAACTCGTCCCACGAGATCTTGCCGTCGCCGTTGGCGTCGACGGCCCTGATGACGCTCTGCGCCACGGTCTCGGTCACGTTGAAGTCCCCGAGCTGCGCCATCACGCTCTTGTACTCGCTCGCCGTGATGAGCCCGTCCCCGTCGACATCGAATCGCGTGAACGCCTTCTTGGCCGCCTCGATGTCCGCCATCGTGACCACCCCTCCTTGTGTGTACTGGGTCCTGACTGCGCACACCCTAGCCGCCGCAACGACCCCCCAACGCGAGAGGCCCCCGGGTGATCCCGGGGGCCTCTGGCTTGCTGTGCACTCGGCAGGATTCGAACCTGCAACCTTCTGATCCGTAGTCAGATGCTCTATCCGTTGAGCTACGAGTGCTTGTGCTTCCCGGCGTTTTCTTGCCGGTCGGCGTTGCGGGAACAACATTACATGACCCGCGCCGTGAGGTGAAATCCATTAGCCGCACCCGCTCTGACCTGCCGAAACGCCGAATGCGGGGTCCAGGAGGGATGCCGGGAACGGCAGAAGCCCCGGCCGGGTGGCCGGGGCTTCTGTGAGGCGGAGGCGGAGGGATTTGAACCCTCGATGGACGGTAAAGCCCAAACCGCATTAGCAGTGCGGCGCCATAGACCGGACTAGGCGACGCCTCCTCACGTACCCGCGCGAGCGGGTGTGTGCAGATGATGGCACAGCCCACCGGGCTGGGACCAATCGCTGACCAGATTACTCGGCCGTGCACGGCCAGGGCAAAGGCGTTGCGGCGGGCGCCGGGGCGGCGCGCCCACGATCGGGTGGATTGACGGGCGCGGACGGTGCCGGAGAGGTAGGGACGGAGCATGCGATTGGCTCGTGGACCCATGACCGCCGCGCTCGCGCTCGGCCTGCCGCTGACGGTGGCCGCACCGGCCCTGGCCTGCCCTCCGGGGGCGGGGGAGTCCTCCGACGTGCTGCGGGTGACCGTGGACGACGGGGGCGGGCACCTGTCCGAGTACGACCTGCGCTGCGACCCCGCGGGCGGGACGCACCCGGACGCGAGGGAGGCGTGCGCGCTCCTGGAGCGGCTGGGCGGGCCGGTGGGGCCCGAGCCCGAGGGCACGATGTGCACGATGATCTACGGCGGCCCGCAGCGGGCGACGGTGCGGGGCAGCTGGCGCGGCCGGCCCGTGGACGCCCGCTACGACCGCAGCAACGGTTGCGAGACGGCCCGGTGGCGGCGTATGGCCCCGGTGCTGCCCGCACCCGCCGTCCACGACGGGTCCGGTGGCCCGGGGGCGTGACCTGGGGAGGTGACCGACACCACATCGGCACGGCTCGACCACGAACACTACTCACGCGTACGGGACATGGGCATCCGGAGCCTCGCCGCCAACCTCTGCCCGTACACTCGCTCTAGTGACATGCCCCCCGGTCGGCGGCAAGATGGCCACCACCGGTGGATGCCCCCTTCGCGGGTGGTGGCGCGGCAGCAAGTGCGGTTTTCAGGGAGGACGCGTCTCGTGAGCAGCAGGCCATCCCGAGGCGCTGCTCGCCTCGCGGCAATACTCGACGCGCTCCCCGACGCGCTGCTGCTGGTGAACGCCAACGGGACCGTCGTCAACGCCAATTCCATCGCCCTGGAGACCTTCGAGTCGCCGGGCACCGCCCTCGTGGGCCGCGGGCTGCTCGACCTCCTGCCGGCGTTCGACGCGCGTCGCATCCCCGGTTCGATGCGCCGCCCCGACGACGATGAGGGCCGCACCAAGCCGACCCGGATGGTCGCCCGGCGGACCGACGGCAGTGAAATTCCGGTGGAGGTCACGAGCGCGAACCTCGACGACGCCCGCACACCTTTCGCCGAGACGTACAGCTACACCGGCGACGAGCTGCTGATGCTGGTCGTCCGCGACCTGACCGGGACGCTGGACACCGAGGCCGAACTCGCCCGCCAGCAGCGCCAGACCGAGATGATCCTGCGCGCCGCCAGCGAGGGCGTGGTCGGCGTCGACACCGACGGCAAGATCGTCCTGGTCAACCCCTCGGCCGCGCAGATCCTGGGCTTCCGGGCCACCGACCTCGGCGGGCAGGAGCTGCACCCGCTGGTGCACCACTCCCGTCCGGACGGCACCCCGCTGCCGGCCGAGGAGACGCCGCTCTCCGAGACGCTGCGCTCCGGGCTGAAGCACCGGGTCCGCGGTCAGGTGCTGTGGCGCAAGGACGGGCGCTCGGTGCCGGTCGACCTGATCACGGCGCCGGTGCGGGAGGGCGACCAGCTGGTCGGCGCGGTGATGACCTTCACCGACCGCACGCGCTTCGACGCGCTCGCCGCCCGCAACGCGCAACTGCAGTCGCTGCTCGGCGACGCCCTGCGCGGACCGCTGGACGAACTGCGGGCCGAGCTGGCCGGGCTCGCCAACGACCCGGCCGGGCAGCTGTGGCCGGAGGCCAACCAGATCCTGCACCACCTCACCGCGGGCTACGCGCGGATCACCACGCTCATCGACAGCGTGCTCTCCTTCCAGCGGCTCGACCGGGGCGAGGAGAAGCTGCAGCGCGAGACGACCTCGATGGACAAGGTCGTGGCGTCCGGCGTCGAGGCGGCGGTCGAGCTGATCGGTCCCGGACGGGCGCAGTACGCGGTGCACGCGCCGCCGATCGAGGCGACCGTCGACGCCGAGCGGATGTCCCAGGCGCTGTCCCACCTGATCGCGGACGTGGCGGGCGTCGACGCGGCCGGCAACATGCCGGTCGTGGTCGGCGGCGTCGACTCCACGATCGTGGTGGCGGCGGCGCAGCGCGGCGACTCCGTCCGCATCGAGGTGCGCGGCCCGCACGCGGGCGACAACCCGGTGCACCTGCCGATCGCGCGGGGCATCGTCGAGAAGCACGGCGGCGTGCTCCAGACGCACGACGTGCCCGGGCAGGGCAGCGCGTACGTGATGGAGGTGCCGGTCGGCAAGGGCGGCGCAAAGACGGCGGTCAAGGAGCCCCGGCGGGAGTCGGAGACGACCGTCATGCCGGTGCCGGCCGAGCCGGTGCGCGGTACCGCCCCGGCCGCGGCGCCCGTCCCGTCCCCGCAGCCGCCCCGGCCCGCCACGCCGGTGGCGACCCCCGGTGCCGCGCTCGCGCTGCCCGCCGCGCCGACCACCGACGCGCCGACCCCGACAGGGCGGCGCCGTGCCCTGCGGCGTCCCGAGGAGCAGCAGGCC
>NZ_JARAVK010000312.1:0-8988 GCF_033792765.1 Streptomyces sp. PA03-6a
GCGACCGCCGCCGCGATGTCGTCCGCCGACACGGGCCGCACCAGGGCGGGCGCCACGCGCACCTCGCCGCCCTGGTCCGCGCCCGCCACGGCCATCGCCTCGACGCACTCGAAGGACAGGGCGGCACGGACGATCGAGTGGGGGACCGGGGAGCGCCGCACCTGCTCCTCCAGCAGCAGCTTCGCGCGGAAGTAGCCCGACAGCAGCCGCTCGGCCCCCATGAAGGACAGGACCACGTGGTGCTCGGCCCCCGCCGCCTCGGCCGCGGCCAGCAGGCGCGCGGTGGCGGTGCGGAAGTACTGCAGGCTGACCGGTTCGGCGGGCGAGGGCGTGTCGGTGACGTCGACCACGATGTCTGCGCCGCGCAGTGCTTCGGCGAGGTCCCTGTCCGTGACGGCTCCGGGCCGGTCGCAGCCGGACAGGGGGACGACCTCCACCCCGTGGTCCCGCAGCCCGGCGACCGTCCTGGAACCGAGCAGACCGCCGGCCCCTGCGACAACGACTCTCATCCGGGTCCCTTTCGTCCGCGGGGCCGTAGGCCCTCCGATGTCCTCGTGACGGCGCAGTCGGCCGCTCCACCTGCTGTGACCGCGCCCGTGCCGCGGTTGTGACACCACCGCGGACGGCTCCTGCGCGCGGTGGGGGAGGCGGGAAGGAGGGGGACGTCACACCGGCGGGTGCTGTCCGGTCATAGGGGGGAGCAGCGACGTCCGCCCGGACAGGACGACGGTGGTGGCCGCCGCCGGCCGATGTCGGTACATCAGCCGTGCGCGACGGCGGCATACCATCATTTCTGCACAATTCGGGCATAACCATGGAGGTGCAGCGCAGTGTCGGAGACACAGGGCAGCAGCAACGAGCAGCCGCGGTCGGAGGCCTGGAAGACGGCGGTGACGATGCTGCAGGACGCCAAGCCGCCCTTCATCCCCGAGGGCGCCTCGGGGATGACGATCGCCGTCGAGTGGCCCCCCGGCGACCCCGGGACCCCGCCCCACCGCCACTCGGGGCCGGCCTTCGGGTACGTGCTCGAAGGAGCGGTCCGGTTCGAGCTGGAAGGCGAGCCGGAGCGGATCGTCAAGGCCGGTGAGACGTTCTGGGAGCCGGGTGGGGACGTCATCCACTACCAGGACGGCAACGCCCTGCCGGACGCGCGGACCCGGTTCGTCGTGACCATGCTGTGCGCGCCCGGCCAGCCGATGCTCACCCTGGTCGAGGACGGGGAACTCGCCCAGCGCGCCCACCTGCGCGCCCCGCGCCCGCCGCGGACCGGCGCGTGACCACTTCCGCACCGGACGGCGGAGCGCAGCAGGAGTGCGGAGCGCGCTACGGCGGGCTGCGGGCCGACGCGGTGCGCAACCGCCGCAGGATCCGTACGGCCGCCGCCGACCTGCTCGCCGAACAGGGCGCGGGCGTGTCGCTCGACCGGATAGCCCGCCTGGCCGGGGTCAGCAACGCGACGCTCTACCGCCACTACGCCAGCCGGGACGACCTGCTGACCGACGTGGCCGAGCAGATCGCGGCCGTGGCCGCGGCCGCCGAAGCACGGCTGGCCACGAGCGATCCCCTGGTCGCGCTCCGCGGTTTCCTGGAAGCCATGGCGTCCGCGCGGCCGGCCGCGCTGTACTGCCAGCCCGAAGGCGCCGCCGACGGGCCGCGGGCCCGCGTGGCCGGCGCGACGCGGCGGCTGCTGTCCCGCGCGCAGCGTTCGGGACGCGTACGTGAGGACATCACCGCCGAGGACGTCCTGGCCGTCGTGGCCCAGCTCGGCCGCCCCCTGCCGGGCGCCACCTGGCGGGCCACCGAGGACAGGTGCCCGCGCCTGGTCCGGCAGTACGTGGACGGCCTGGTCGTGCCTGCCTCCCGGACACCGCACGAGCCGTACCACCTGCCCCGGCGGTGAGCCGGGCGTATTCCGCGCCCTTCCCGCGCGCTCCCCGCCCCCGGCCGGATCACCGGCCGGGGGCGGCGCGTTTCCCCGACGCGGGGTCGGGCGATTCCCAGTGATCACCCCCTCCCTTGGACACGGACCCGATTCCCGCCGACCGCGAGCAGTTCGGTGTGTCGCGGTGGGGACATGGCGCAATCGCGCCACGTGGGCGAAGTGAAGTGGACGAATCGTGCGGGGTGCCAAATCGACGTTTCTCTTTGCGATACGCGTTCCCTGGCGGGCTGATCCGCGCGTGTCGGTCTTGGCCTGCGGAAACGAGGGGCGAGGACCGTGTGCATGCTGTGTCCGGCGCTCGGCGGCACCACTCACTGCGACAAGATGAAATCGCGTGACGGTCATCAAATGACAGCAGCGTAGCCATTATTGACCGTCCGGTGAATTGTTGCCGGCCAATATGTGGCCCTGTTATCAACGGGCGATGATCACTTCCTCGCCCGGCCGGCGATTCGCCAGAGCCGGGGTTCTGACGGCCACGCTCATATCCCTGGCCGTGACGGATCCTGCGGCAGCGCAGGTTTCCTCCGGTTCCGTTGGGGCGGCGCATTCCCCGGCGGTCCGCTTCGCCTCCCATGAACTCACCCTGATCACCGGTGACCGCGTCACCGTGACGGAGGACCCTTCAGGCAACCAGAGCATCACGGTCGCCCCGGCCCCCGGCCGGGAGGACATCGCATTCGTCAAGCGCAAGGGCCCGGACGGCTGGTCCGTCATTCCCGCCGACGCGTTGGCGTCGGTGGCGGCCGAACGGCTCGACCAACGCCTGTTCAATGTCTCCGCCCTGGTCGGACAGAAGCACACCGGCGCCTCCGGGCTGCCGCTGATCGTGGAGTACGGTGGTGAAGCGCGCACCGCAGTGACGCGGCACGCGGAGGGCGCCGGGACCGTCCGCCCGATTCAGGGCAGCGCATTCGCCACCGTTACCCAGCGCCCGGCAGACGCGGGGGAGTTCTGGAAGGACGTCGCCCCGGCGGCGGGTGCCCGGACCCTCGGTCTCGGGCTGCGCCACGTCTGGCTGGACAGCACCGCCAAGATCCCGCAGGACCGGACGTCGTCGCGCAACGGAAGCCGGAACACCGGGAAGAAGCTGGACGAGACGGTTGCGCACATCGGCGCGCCCCAGGCCTGGGCCAGGGGCTACGACGGAAGCGGGGTCAAGGTCGCCGTCCTGGACGGCGGCTACGACCCGAACCACCCGGATCTGAAGGGTGTGGTGACCGAGACCGCGAACTTCACCACCGACCCCGACATGACGGACCACAACGGCTTCGGCACCCACCGCGCCTCGATCGTCGCCGGCTCCGGAGCGGCCTCGGACGGACTGCACAAGGGCGTGGCCCCCGGGGCCGAACTGCTCATCGGCAAGGTCTGCTACGCCGGCGGCGACTGTCCCAACTCCGCCATCATCGAAGGCATGGAGTGGGCCGCCCAGCACGGCGCGAAAGTGATCAACCTCAGCCCGTACGACGTCGACGCCCCTGGGCAGGACGCGCTGGAGGCCGCGGTCGAGTCCGTCACCGAGAAGTACGGCACCCTGGTCGTGGCGGCCGCCGGATCCGGCGACACCCTCCAGACCGTCGGCTCCCCCGCCTCGGCGGAGGCGGCGATGGCCGTCGGGGGCACCCGCATCGACGACGAACGCGCGGGTGGCTCCGCGATGGGACCGCGGATCGGTGACTGGGGCCTGAAGCCCGACATCGTCGCCCCCGGTGCCGACGTCCTGGCCGCCTGGGCGGGCGGTACCGGCCCGGACGACTACTACATCTACGACAGCGGCACCGGCGTCGCGTCTCCGCACGTCGCGGGAGCGGCGGCCATCCTGATCCAGGAGCACCCCGACTGGACGCCGGAGCAGGTCAAGACCCAGTTGATGACCACGACGGTCGGCGGCTCCGAGCCGGGCGCCTACCGGCAGGGCGCGGGCCGGGTCGACGTCGCCCGCGCGGCGGGCCAGAGCGTCACCGCCGAGCCGAACGGACTGGACTTCAAGCGGATCCACTGGGCCAACGCGGGTCGGCCCCCGGTGTCGAAAGCCCTGACCTACCGCAACCCGGGCAGTGAGCCGGTCACCCTCGACCTGTCGACCAAGGTCACCTACGACAACGTGTCCCCGGCCCCGGACGGACTGTTCCGGCTCAGTGCCGACAAGGTCACGGTTCCGGCGCACGGCTCGCAGACGGTCACGCTCACGGGCAGTCCCGAGGCCGCGGGCACCCTCTACAAGGCGTTCAGCGGTGCGGTGAAGGCGGTCAGTCCGGACGGCGCGGTTTCCGTGCGGACCCCGATCGGCATGGACATCGAGGAGCCCTTCTACGACCTGAGCATCAAGGTCATCGGCCGTACCGGCCACGCGCCGACCTCGGCGGCCGTATCCGTCGACGCGTTCGACAGCCGGCTGGGCACGGTCTACCCGGTGGAGATCGCCGCCGACGGCACCGGCACGGTGCGGGTTCCGCGCGGCACCTGGTCGATCTCGGGCCTGATCTTCGACTCACCCTCCGACGACCCGTCGAAGACGCAGACCACCGTCGTGGGCGTCCCTCGCGTCGCGATGCTCGACCACAGGACGGTCACCTTCGACGCCCGCAAGGCCAGGAAGGTCACGGCCGGGGCCCCGCGGCCCGCTCTGCGCATCACCGGGGCCGGCGTCGGCACCGTCAGCAAGGGCGCCAACCTCGGTGTGGAGCTGCCGGGTGCGATCGGCCGCGCGCGCCTGGACGACGTCTACGCCCTGCCGACCGAGAACACCGGCTACAGCGGGTTCGGCTACGCCCTCGCCACCACGTGGGAGGAGCCCTCGGACCACTCCGGTACTCCTGTCACCTACCACCTCACCCGGCCGGTCGTCGGCGGCATCCCCGCGGACCCGGGATACACCCCCCGTACCTCGGACCTGGCGAGGGTGAACACCACCTTCGCGGCGGCACGTACCGGGACCACCGCAACCCGGCTGCTCGACACCTATGTCGCAGGGCTGCATTGGAACACCGACAGGATCACGTCCGTTCCGGTTCCCTCCCGGCGGACCGACTACTTCTCGGTGTCCGAAGGCCTCGAGTGGCAGCCGGCCTTCGACCAGAGCCCGGTGTTCGGGGGAGACGACACCGTGATCCCCGGGCAGACCTACGTCGGAGGACGCCGGACCTACCGGGCGCACACCACCACGGAGGAGCGCTGGAACGGCGCGGTCCAGGCCTTCGGCATCGTTCCCGGCCAGGCGCTCAACCAACGGGAGGGCGACGAGATGCGCTTCACCCTGCAGATCGGAGCCAACGGGAACCTCGACCCCATCGTCGGCAGCGGAACCGGCATCCTCCAGGGCGAGCTCCGGCGCAACGGCGAGGTGGTCTCCGACTACCCCTTCACGGACGTCACGGTTCCGCAGGACCCGACTCCCGCGGACTACCTGCTGAAGGCCACCTACGACCGCGACCCCGCCCGCAGCGACATCTCCACCGGCGATTCCGCGGAGTGGCGGTTCCGCTCCGCCGGTACCGCGCAGCCCACGTCGCTGCCGCTGTACGCGGTGCGCATGTCGCCGGAGCTCGACGAATGGAACCGCGCCCGAGTCGGCAGCACGCTGGAGATCCCGGCCCACATCCAGCGTGAGGCGGGGGCCCCGGTGTCCGCCGTCCGCACGTTCACCGTCGAGGTCTCCTACGACGAGGGCAGGACCTGGCAGCGCGCCGAGGCCAAGGGCTCGGGCATGCATCGCACCGTGAAGGTGTCCCACCCGAAGCGCTTCTCGGGCGGTGCCGTGTCCCTGCGCACCTTCGTCGAGGATGCCGCGGGCAACTCCTTCAAGCAGACCGTGCTCAAGGCCTATCTCCTCAAGTAACGGGCCGTACGACCGCTGACCCGGGCCCGCCGGACGACCGTCCGGCGGGCCCGGCGTACTCTCCCCGGTTGCCCGGTTCCGGCCGCACGGTCAGCGTGACGCTCCCGGGGCGGCGACGTGCTTCAGCACGAAGCCGGTCACGACGTCCGCGAACCGCCCGGGGCGCTCGAAGTGCGCCAGGTGGCCCGTGTCCTCAAGGACGGCAAGCTGCGCACCGGGGATCCGCTCGTGGATCATCCGCGCCCACCGCGGTCCGCAGATGAAGTCGTCCGCGCCGACCAGCACCAGCGTGGGCGCCGTGATGCCGGACAGCCGCTCGCGGACGTCGAAGGCGGGGCCCTCGCCGAGGGAGGGTTCGGCGTACATGCGCAGGGACCCGCGCGCGGGCCCGAACTCGTCCTCGCGTCCCCAGTAGTCGACGACGTACGCCGGCAGGATCGTCCGCAGGCAGTCGGTGGCGCCGTCGTCGTCGAGCTCCCCGAGCGGCGCCGTCAGGGCCTCCACGTAGGTGGCGACCTCGGGGTGGTCCGCGACATGACGGCGGGCGAACCGCTCCATGTTGGCCACGGCGTCCGCCCAGAACTCCTCGCCGGTCACCGGGGACGTGTCGTACAGGACGAGGGAGCCGAGGTGCTCCGGGTGCTCCAACGCGTACTGCTGGGCGACGAAACCACCGTACGAATGGCCGAGCAGCGTCACCGAGGGCTGCGCGAGGTGCTCGATCACACCGTTCACGAAGTGCGTGTACGTCGCCAAGGTGTAGTCGCGCGGGTCGGGCAGGCGCCCGGACGCGCCGGTGCCGACGGGCTCGACGTACACCATCGTGAACGCACGCTCCAGGAGCGGCATGCGCAGGTACTCCCAGCCGATGCCGGGCCCGCCCGAGAGGGCGACGCACACCGGGCGCCCGGCGCCGGCCACGTGGTACCGCTGCGCGACGGCGGCGCCCTTGTGGTCGACGGTGATCGTGTGGGTACCCGGGGCGAGTGGCCCGCCCGTGCTGTCGGCGGCGCGGGGGAGGGCAGCGGGCGCGGAGGAAGCGTTCACACTGTTCACATGTTGTGTCACAGTGTCAGTCTACGTCCGCGTCCGGGCGCCCGAGTCCCGGCAGGCCCGGCAGGCTGCGCAGGGACTCGTTCACGGTTTCCAGCCGGGCGTCCACCGCGGTGATCTCCTCCTGCAGCCGGTGGACGTGCGCCTCCAGGGCGGCGGCCTCGGCGGCCAGTGAGAGGACGATCGCCCGCACGTCGGGGGCGTCATCGGTGTTCGGGAGCATCGTTGTCCTTCCAGGCGGATCAGCCGTCAAGACGCGAACGGCCGGAGGAGGGGGGCAGGGGAAACCCCCTCCTCCGGCCGCTCACCCGGCGCGGAGCGCCGGTCAAGCACACTCTTGACAGTCCAGCCGTCGGGATTGTGACAACGACGCGCCAGGGCCTCGTGGCCCCGGGTCGTCAGCCGGCGGCCCGGTACAGACCGCGCCCGGCGCGCTGGACCCTGGAGCCGCCCACCAGCCGGTCGAGCGTGCTGCGCACCGCGTTGATGCTGCCGGCGTTCTCGTCCCGGCCGAGAGCCGCCGCGACCTCGCGCGCCCGCACCTGCGACCCGCCTGTCGTGGCGAGGTAGTCGAGGATCTGCTCGGTGAGCCTGCCGTAGCCGCCCGCCGCGGAAGCGCCGTTCCGTTCCGCCGTGCCGTCCTCGGCTTCCTCGGACTGCGCTTCGGCGGTCCGTGCTTCCCCGGCCCTCTCCTCCTCGGCCCTCGCTTCCTCGACCTCCACGACGGGAGGCTGCCGTTCCTCGGCCTGGGTGCCCGCGGCCGCGACGGCGGGAGCCGTGACCGCCAGGTGGCCGAGGGCGCCGAGTGCCCTCCGCACCGATCCCAGGTGGGCGACGACCGCCGCCAACTCCCTTTCGAGTGCCTGCTTCTGCAGCTCGAGGCGCTGCAGTTCTCCCTGCAGGGCTCCGGCCGTGACCTGGAGATCCTCGGTCGTGTGCGCTGCTGAGACCATGTGTCCTCTCATTCCCGGCCCCTGGGGGCCAACGTCCGCGCACACAGATTAGTACGGCGAACACACGCGGTGACCACGCGGGACGTCAACGGCGGTGTCCCGGACTACGGATCCACCACGGTGACCTCGCCGACGTCCTCGGCGTCGGCCGCGGAGAGCAGGGCCCGGGTCAGATCGGGGAACCTCTCGTCCAGCTCGGCGCGACGCAGCGTGACGTAGCAGCGCGTCCCCTCCTGGCGGGTCCGTGTGATGCCGGCCTCGCGCAGGATCTTCAGATGGTGACTCAAGGTGGACTTGGCGACGGGCGCCCGCAACTGGCCCCACCCGCGTTCCCTGCCGTCGGCCAGCACACGCACGATCCCGATCCGTGTCGGATCGCTGAGCGCGGCGAGGACGCGCGGCAGGCTCATCTCGCTCGCCTCGTGGGAATGCTGGTCCGCCATGGGGTCACGATAACCCGAATGTTCGAAGAATGTCGAACCCCGACCGGAGGTGGCCTACCCCCGGCGCGCCCGGTACAGGCCACGGCCCGCACGGTCCACGCGCGACGCCCCCACGAGGCGGTCCAGCGTGCTCCGGACGGCGTTGATGCTGCCACTGTCGCCGTCACGCCCGAGGGCCGCGGCGACGTCGCGGGCCCGCACCTCGGCGTCACCGGCCTGCTCGAAGAAGTCCATGATCTGCTCGGTGAGCCTGCCGTACGTCGTGCCGGTGTCGGCAGGGGACGTCACGTCCGCGGGGGCGGGGGCCGCCTCAGGGGTGCGGATGACCGACTGGAGGGCGCCCAGGGCCCGCTGCACCGAACCGAGGTGCGCAACGACCGCGGCGAGCTCCCTCTCCAGGGCCTGCCTCTGGGCCTCGAGGCGGACCAGATCCTCGTGGAGGCTCTCCGCGGTGTGCTCGACGTTCCGCGCCGCCCGGGTCACCGAAGCCATGTGATCCCCTCACCTCCGTGCGTTCCGCGTTCACACGGATGCACATGGTGCCGACCGATGGGCACCGTTCGTATCCCAATTTACGCGCCGAGGGGCGTGATGTCCCCACTCTTCGGGGAAGCCGTGGGTCAGTCGGTGGGGGTGATGTGGCCGTCGCGGAGTTCGAGGACGCGGTCGGCGAGGGCGAGGAGCTGGGGGTCGTGGGTGGCGACGAGGGCGGTGACGCCTTCGCTGTGGACGACGGCGCGCAGGAGTTCCATGACG
>NZ_JARAVK010000313.1:0-8924 GCF_033792765.1 Streptomyces sp. PA03-6a
GCCCGGTTGTTGTGTGCGGCTCCGTTGCGCCTGCGGCGGGCGGGGGATGCCCGCCGCAGGCGCAACGGAGCCGCACACAACAACCGGGCCGCAAGAGGCACGCCAAAGGGCCGGGCCCCGAGGGAGGTGACTCCCTGGGGGCCCGGCCCTGTGTCGTGCTGCCGTCGCGCCAGCGACTAGTTGTCGTCCTCGTCAATCAGGAACCCACGCATCGGCGTCGGCGCCTGCTGCAGCGGCGCCGGCCCCTGCGGCCGCACCGGTGCCATCGGCTGCGTCATGGCGGGAGACATCTGCTGCTGGCCGCCGTACGTCGGGTTCTGCCCGCCGACGCCGCCCATGCCCTGCCCGCCGTAGCCCTGGCCGCCGCCCATGGTGCCGGCACCGGCCGTGGCCATGCCGCCCATGGTGCCGCCGCCCATCGTGCCGCCCATCCCGCCGGAACCGGAGGACAGGGACGCGGCCGCGGGGGTGCGCGGCGGGGCGAGCGAGTCGTCGGCCTGGTTCTCCAGCTGACGCAGCTGGCTCTCCAGGTACGACTTCAGGCGCGTGCGGTACTCGCGCTCGAAGCCGCGCAGGTCCTCGACCTTCCGCTCCAGCGTGGCGCGGGCGGACTCCAGGGAGCCCATGGCCACGCGGTGCTTCTCCTGCGCGTCCCGCTCAAGGGCGTCGGCCTTGGCGCGGGCGTCGCGCTCGAGGCCCTCGGCGCGGCTGCGGGCCTCGCCGACGATCTTGTTCGCCTCGGCGCGCGCCTCGGCGATCGCCTGGTCGGCCGTCTGCTGGGCGAGCGAGAGCACACGGGCGGCGCTGTCGCCACCGGGGCCCTGCTGCTGCATCGGGTGACCGGGACCACCCATGGGGTGCTGGCCGTGCTGGCCCATCGGGCCGGGACCCATGGGACCGCCCTGCATCGGGCCCTGGCCCATCGGACCCTGACCCATCGGGCCTTGGCCCATGTGGCCCTGACCCATGGGACCCTGACCCATCGGGCCGGGACCCATGGGACCGCCCTGCATCGGACCCTGGCCCATCGGACCGGGGCCCTGCTGTGCGCTGGGCCCGGCGGGCAGGGCGAGGCCACTGCCGGGTCCCTGGGGACCGGGGCCGCCCATCTGCTGGGGCGGCACCGGCTGGGGTCCGGATATGGCGGCGGGCACGGGGGCCCCGGGACCGCGGCCGTCCTGCGGCTCGGGCTTGCGCATGCCCTGCTGCTGGTTCTGGGCGGCGGCACGGGTCGCCGCGGCCAGCTTGGCGCGCAGGTCCTCGTTCTCGCGGAGCAGTCGGGTCAGTTCCGCCTCGACCTCGTCGAGGAAGGCGTCCACCTCGTCCTCGTCATAGCCTTCTCGGAGGCGGACGGTCGTGAACTGCTTGTTCCGCACATCCTCGGGGGTCAGTGGCATCTCTTCACCTCAACGTGATCGTCGACATATCGGGAGCCCGCATCGGTCATCCTCGCAAGCCCCCTACGACGGTGAGCAGGATGTACACGATGATCATCAATACGAAGAAGGACAGGTCGAGCGCCACGCCCCCGAGACGCAGCGGCGGGATGAACCGCCGCAGAAGCTTGAGTGGCGGATCGGTGACAGTGTAGGTGGCCTCCAGGACGACCACCATGGGCTTCCCAGGCTGCCACGATCGAGCGAACTGGAAAACATAGTCCATCACCAACCGGAAGATCAGGACGAGCAGGAAACACATCAGCGCGATCCACAGCACCTGGAGTGCGATGTCCATCGCGCTTCCCTCTCCCTTGCTCGTCCATGGCCCTCACGGCCGGTTTCGTACGGTTGCGTATCTCAGCTCTGATTGAAGAACCCGCCCTCGGCGATGCGGGCCTTGTCCTCCGCCGTGACATCGACGTTAGCAGGCGACAGCAGAAACACCTTCTGCGTCACCCGCTCGATGCTGCCGTGCAGCCCGAAGACCAGCCCGGCGGCAAAGTCGACAAGTCGCTTCGCGTCCGTGTCGTCCATCTCCGTCAGATTCATGATCACCGGCGTGCCCTCGCGGAAGTGTTCCCCGATCGTACGGGCTTCGTTGTACGTCCGGGGGTGGAGTGTCGTGATCCGGTACGGCTCTCGTTCCGACACGACCTTAGGCATGATCACCGGCGCGTTCTTCTCCAGGCTATGGCGTTCTTGTGTGATGGATGCCACTGCGGCGATCCGTGGTTCCCGGGGGGCCGGCGCGTGCACGATGCGTGCCGGTTCCTCCGGTTGTGTCTGATGTGGTGGCTGGTGGGACTGGTGCGGTCGGCGGGAGCGCTCCGGCTCGGGTTCCGGTTCGAACTCGTCGTCGGGGTCGAAGCCCGGGCCGTCGTACCCGTCGTCCTCCACGAGGCCGAGGTAGACCGCCATCTTGCGCATCGCGCCGGCCATGCTCTGCGTCCTCTCAGCGGGGAAAGACCATATTTTTTGTGTGGTCCGACTTGTTTGGTGACGTTACCCGAGCCCGGTCCGGACTCCGAGTACCGCGCTACCGATGCGTACGTGTGTCGCACCGGCGGCGATGGCCTCTTCGAGGTCCGCGCTCATCCCTGCCGAGACCATGTTTGCAGCCGGATGCGACGCGCGCAGGCAGGATGAGATTTCCGCCAGCCGATCGAAGGCGGCGCGGGGTTGACCCGCGTACGGCCCCGCCAGCGGTGCGACCGTCATCAGTCCGTCAAGGCGCAGCCCGGGGGCGGCCGCGACGGTTTCGGCGATCCCTTCGACGGCATCGGGTGCGATTCCGCCGCGGGCGCCCTGCGCCCCGGCCTCGGCGTCGAGCGCGACCTGGACCAGGCAGCCGAGCTCGCGGTCGGCCCGCTCGGACTTCATGACGGCCGCGGAGAGCGCGTCGACCAGCCGGAGGCGGTCGACCGAGTGCACGACGTCCGCGTAGCGAACCACCGAGCGCACCTTGTTCGTCTGCAGCTGGCCCACGAAGTGCCAGGTCAGCGGCAGGTCCACACAGGCCTCCGCCTTGGGGGCGGCGTCCTGGTCGCGGTTCTCCGCGACCTGGCGGACGCCGAGCTCCGACAGGATCCGCACGTCGCTCGCCGGGTAGGTCTTGGTGACCACGATCAAGGTCACCTCGTCCCGCGGCCGGCCGGCCGCCGCGCAGGCCGCCGCGACGCGCTCCTCGACCGCGGCCAGGTTCCCGGCCAGCTCGGCCCTTCGCTCTTGCGTACGGTCAGTCACTCGGGCCGTCCAGCCAGACATATCCCGCGAGTCGTCCGGTGGTCCGCTCACGGCGGTACGAGAAGTGGTCTCCGGACTCCATCGTACAAATATGGGATTTCTCACCCACCGGGACACCCAGTCGGGCAAGTTGGGCGTGCACTCCGGTGGCGATGTCCAGGGAGGGGGTGCCCCAGCTGGTGGTGGCACGGGCCTCGGGGACGGCGGCGGCGACCTCGTCGCGCATCGCCTCGGGCACCTCGTAGCAGGCGCCGCAGACCGAGGGGCCGGTCATCGCGGTGATCCGTTCCGCGCGGGCGCCGAGGCCGACCATGGCCTCGACCGCCGCCGGGACGACCCCGGCCAGCAGACCCGGGCGGCCGGCGTGGGCCGCGGCCACCACCCCGGCGTGCGCGTCGGCCATCAGGACCGGGACGCAGTCGGCGGTCAGTACCGCGAGGGCGAGTCCGGGCCGGGTGGTGACGACGGCGTCCACCTCCGGGACCCGGCCGTCGCCCCAGGGGGCGGCGACCACGGCGACGTCGTTGCCGTGCACCTGGTTCATCCACACCACCCGGGCGGGGTCGAGGCCCAGCCCGCGTGCGGCGAGGTCACGGTTGGAAAGGACGGCGGCCGGGTCGTCACCGACCGCGCCGCCGAGGTTGAGGCTGTCGTACGGAGCGGCGCTCACCCCTCCCCACCTGTCGGTGAAGGCGAAGTGGGCGCCGCCCGGACGTGCGTGGTTGAGCGTTATCACGTGTGACTGTGCTTACTTCAGGAAGTCGGGTACGTCGAGTTCCTCGGCGGCGGTGTCCTGGTACGGACGCGCCGGGGGAACCTGCGGGGCGATCGGCTGGGCCGGCACCTCGGCGACCGGCTCCGGCTTCGGCCCCTCCTCACGCTGGGTGACGCTGCCCAGGCCGCTGAAGGCCGGGCGGGCCGGCTCGGCGGCCGGGGTGGCCGGACGGGCCGGCGACGAGGAGGAGTTCTCCTCGCGGGAGGCGTACGAGCCGAGCACCTTGTCGCGGTTGCGGGTCGGCGGCTGCCCGCCGTCGAAGCCGGCCGCGATGACGGTGACCCGGACCTCGTCGCCGAGGGCGTCGTCGATGACCGCACCGAAGATGATGTTGGCCTCGGGGTGGGCGGCCTCGCTGACCAGCTGGGCCGACTCGTTGATCTCGAACAGGCCGAGGTCCGAGCCACCGGAGATGGAGAGCAGTACGCCCCGGGCGCCGTCGATGGACGCCTCCAGCAGCGGCGAGGAGATGGCCATCTCCGCCGCGGCGACCGCGCGGTCGTCCCCGCGGGCCGAGCCGATGCCCATGAGGGCCGAACCCGCCTCGGACATCACGGACTTCACGTCGGCGAAGTCGAGGTTGATCAGACCGGGGGTGGTGATCAGGTCGGTGATGCCCTGGACACCGGAGAGCAGCACCTGGTCCGCGGAGCGGAAGGCGTCCAGCACGCTCACCTGGCGGTCCGAGATGGACAGCAGCCGGTCGTTCGGGATCACGATGAGGGTGTCGACCTCGTCGCGCAGCCCGGCGATGCCGTCCTCGGCCTGGTTGGCCCGGCGGCGTCCCTCGAAGGTGAACGGCCGGGTGACCACACCGATGGTGAGGGCGCCCAGCGTGCGGGCGATGTTGGCCACGACGGGCGCGCCGCCGGTACCGGTGCCGCCACCCTCGCCCGCGGTGACGAAGACCATGTCGGCGCCCTTGAGTACCTCTTCGATCTCCTCGCGGTGGTCCTCGGCGGCCTTCCGGCCGACGTCCGGGTTGGCCCCGGCGCCGAGTCCACGCGTGAGTTCACGGCCGACGTCCAGCTTGACGTCGGCGTCGCTCATCAGCAGGGCCTGTGCATCGGTGTTGATCGCGATGAACTCGACGCCCTTGAGACCGACCTCGATCATCCTGTTGATGGCGTTCACGCCACCGCCGCCGATGCCGACGACCTTGATGACTGCGAGGTAGTTCTGCGGTGCTGCCACGTCGAAGGCCTCTCGCCTCGAGTTACGTATACCTGTGGGGACCGTCGGGAAGGCCGGCCGATCCGAACCCTAACCCTGAGGTTTAGGGTTACCAGTATGTCTGTCCCGCACTGTCTTTGGGACAGGACACTAAATCGACAAGCGGTTCGCGTTCAACGAACACGCCGAACCTCCCGTTTTTCTTTTGACCCTATGTGATCACGCCAGAGCCGGACCAACCAGGGTGTCGAACAGAAGGCTGGGACGTCAACCGTCCGACGCAGCAGGGGATGTTGGGGCGCTCACGTCGAAGAACTCGGCATCGTGCTCGACTTTCATCAGCGCCGTGAGGGCAACCGCTTTCTCCGCCCCTCGATCCGCGCTCCCCCACATCACCGCACGTCCACCGGTCAGTTCGACCGTAATGTCGTCATATGAGCGCACATCGATGAGCTGTGCGTCCCGGTATGCGACCTTCGGCAGGTCCGCCGCGACCTGAACCGCCGCCGCCAATAGTCGTTTTGTCCCAAAAAGACGATAGCTCGCGGAGTCGCGATCAGGCCTCAATTCGATGATGGGCACGCCCTTGAGAGGAGTGTCCCGCTCGTCGAACCGGAAGCCCTCCGCGTCGACTTCGACGAAGAACCCGTCACCTTTCACAAGGGCGGCGGGAGTTCGCTCCGTCACTTTCAGTGTGATCGCGTGCGGCCACGAACGCTCCACTTCCACGGCGGAGATGCGCGGCAGCCGCGCCTTCAGCCGGCGGGCGATCATGTCCGTGTCCACGGAAACCAGCGGCCCGTTGAGGGGCACCTGCGCGGCGTCGCGCACCTCGTCGGGGTGGAGCACGTCCGTGCCCGTCACGCGGACCTGCGTCGCGCGCAGCCAGGCGGAGCCGTACAACAGCCAGGTGCCCGTGCCGCCCAGCACGGTGGCCGCGGCGAGCGCCGTCAGGACGATGAGGCGCCGGCTCCGCCGCGGCGGGCGCTCGGTCCCGCCGTCCTGCTCGCCGGCCGCCTCGACGGTCGTCGGTACGGCCACGTTCGCCTCCGGGGTCGTCGGAACTGCCTTGCGCTTCCGGGCAGGCTAGTCGTCGTGCTGGGTGCCCGGGCGGCCGCGCGCCGCCCGGCGGGCCGGGCCTCCTCCCCCGTGACCCCAACGGAGCACGGGGGACCCCCGGCGTCGCCCGCCGGGGGTGCCGGAGGTGCCCGGCCGGCACCGGGGTTCAGCCGCGGCGGGCGGCGATCGCCTCGTAGACCATGCCGACGAGCAGCTCGTCGGCATGCGGGCGGCCGAACTCGGCCGCGGCGCGCGACATTTCGTACAGGCGGTGCGGATCGGTCAGGACGGGCAGCACGTTGCCGAGCACCCATTCCGCACTGAGGTCCGCGTCGTCGACGATGACGCCGCCGCCCGCCTTGACAACCGGCTGCGCGTTCAGCCGCTGCTCGCCGTTGCCGATCGGCAGCGGGACGTACGCGGCCGGCAGGCCCACGGCGGAGAGCTCGGCGACGGTCATGGCGCCGGCCCGGCAGAGCATCATGTCGGCGGCGGCGTAGGCGAGGTCCATCCGGTCCAGGTAGGGGACCGGGACGTACTGCGGCATGCCGGGCATGTTGTCGGCGTGCGGGAGCTCGTTCTTCGGGCCGACCGCGTGCAGGATCTGGACGCCGGACTGCTGCAGGCGCGGGGCGACGGAGGCGATCACCTCGTTGAGCCGCCGGGCGCCCTGGGAACCGCCGGAGACCAGCAGGGTCGGCAGGGTCTGGTCGAGGCCGAAGGCGGCACGCGCCTCCGCGCGGACCGCGGCGCGGTCGAGGGTCGCGATGGACCGGCGCAGCGGGATGCCGACGTAGCGGGAGTGCCGGAGCTTGCTGTCCGGGGTGCTCACGGCCACGTAGCCGGTGTAGCGGGAGCCGATCTTGTTGGCGAGGCCCGGGCGGGCGTTGGCCTCGTGCACCACGATCGGCACGCCGAGCCGTTTGGCGGCCAGGTAGCCGGGCAGGGCGACGTAGCCGCCGAAGCCGACGAGCGCGTCGGCCTTGGTCCGCTCCAGGATCTGCTCGGCGGCCTTGATGGTGCCGCGCAGCCGCCCCGGGACGGTGATCAGCTCGGGGGTGGGCTTGCGCGGCAGCGGGACGGCCGGGATGAGCGCCAGATCGTAGCCGCGTTCCGGCACCAGCCGGGTCTCCAGACCCCGCTCGGTGCCGAGTGCCGTGATCCCCACGGTCGGGTCCTGCCTGCGCAGGGCGTCGGCGAGCGCGAGCGCGGGCTCGATGTGGCCGGCGGTCCCCCCACCGGCGAGTACGACATGCACCGAAATTCACCGCTCTCCGGACGGTCGCCGTCTGACGAACCGCCTCATCGTCCGTGTCATTGCCCCCGGCCAGTAGCCGGGCCCCCGCGCGTTGAGTGCCGCTCGCGCGGCGGGCTCGCTCCTCGCGAAGGAGATGAGCAGCCCGATCGCGAACATGGTCGGCAGGAGGGCCGAGCCCCCGTAGGAGAACAGCGGGAGCGGGACACCGGCGATCGGCAGCAGGCCGAGCACCGCACCGATGTTGACCACGAACTGCGCCGTGATCCACGTCGTCACGCCTCCCGCGGCAAACCTGACGAAGGGCTCCTCCGTACGACCGGCCACGCGGATACCCGCATAGCCTAGAGCCGCGAAGAGGACGAGCACCGACAGCGTCCCCGTCAGCCCCAGTTCCTCCCCGGTCACGGCGAAGATGAAGTCGGTGTGCGGCTCGGGCAGTTGACCCCATTTTTCCACGCTCGCGCCGAGTCCGGAACCGAACCATCCGCCCGAGGCGAGGGCGTAGATCCCGTGCACGGCCTGCCAGCAGCCGCCACCGGGAGTGACGTCGGTGGCCCCGATGCAGGCGAGCCGGTCCATGCGGTTGCCGCTGGTCTTGATCAGCAGGAAGCCGATCATCCCCGCGACCCCCAGCACACCCGCGAACAGGCGGGTGGGGGCGCCGGCGATCCACAGCAGGCCGAACAGGATCGCGGTGAGGATGATCGCGGTGCCCATGTCACCGCCGAGCATGATCAGGCCGAGCAGCAGGAAGGCCACCGGCACCAGCGGGATCAGCAGGTGCTTCCACTGGACGAGGAGCTTGAGGTCCTCCTTGCGGGCCAGCAGGTCCGCGCCCCACAGGACGAGCGCGAGCTTGCCGAACTCACTGGGCTGCAGCTGGAACGGGCCGCCGAGGTAGAGCCAGTTCTGGTTGCCGTTGACGGACTGCCCTATCCCCGGCACCTGGACCAGGGCCATGAGGAAGACCGAGCCGACGAGCAGCGGGTAGGACAGCGCCCGGTGCAGCCGCACCGGCACCCGCGAGGCCGCGACGAGCAGGCCGGTGCCGAGCACGGCGGCGAACAGCTGCTTGCGGAAGTAGTACGTGGACGGCAGCCCGTATTCCAGCGCCTTGATCTGCGAGGCGGAGAAGACCATCACCAGGCCGAGCACGGTGATCAGCAGGCTGCTGCCGAGGATGACGTAGTACGCGGTCAGCGGGCGGTCCCAGGTCCGCATGGCGCGGTCCAGGACGACCCTGGCGCCCCGCAGCGCGCTGCCCCGCGACGCCTTCCCGCCGGGGCGGGCACCCCCGCCGGGAAGGCGTCCCGCGGCAGCGCGCTGCGGGGCGCCAGGGTCGTCCTGGACCGCGCCATGCGGACCTGGACCCGCGCGCTGACCGCGTACTACGTCATCCTCGGCGGCAGCCTGCTGATCGCCCTGCTCGTCTTGGTGAAGGTCTTCTCCGCCTCACAGCTAAAGACGCTGAAATAAT
>NZ_JARAVK010000314.1:0-8876 GCF_033792765.1 Streptomyces sp. PA03-6a
GGGCTACGGACAGGCGGCGGGGCGGGGGCCGCGGGCTCCTGGACCGCCGCCTGTCCGTAGCCCTGCTCCGCCCACCGGCCCTGCTGCCGTCGCGCCACTCGCTGCGACACCGCGGTGGCCGTGCCCGCGACGACGGCCGTACGTACCGCTCCACGCAGTAGACCGGGCATGGTGCCGTCCCTTCCGGTGGCTCCTGGACCTCCATTCGACCATCGCGCCGGGCGGGCCGCACGCCGGCACCTGGTCCGCCGTCACCACCAGGGGGAGGGTGATTCGGCCGACTGGGCGTGCCCGGCATGACAGCGTGGGCGCCTTCGGGGCAGCGTGGCCTTGGCACCGCTCTCCGCACAGACGAGGACGCTCACCATGGCAGATCTCCGGCGGCACGGCATCCGCGCCGGCGCCCTGTTCCTTCTGCTCGGCGCCGCGGGCTGCTCCGGCCTCACCTCCCAAGCGGTGGGCACGGTGGTGTACACCACCCCGGACAACAAGGTGGTGCAGCTGGACAACCCGTCCGTGGACGGCTGCCACCAGCTGCCGCCCACGGGTGCCAGGTCGATCGTGAACAACACGCTCAACGACGTGGTCCTGCACACCGGTCCCGGCTGCAAGAACCTCGAAGGCACGGAGAGCACCTACCTGGCGACGAAGACCAGCAACCCGGGCATCCCCGACGCGGAGCCGTGGATGAGTTTCACCGTGGTCGGCGGGAACGCCTGACCAGGGGTCATCAGGGGCCGGACTCCGCGGCGTCCAGGGAGGCGAGCACGGCCTGGACCGGGATCCGGCCGCCGGCCACGAGCCTGCCCCCGCCCCGGCGGATCGCGACGGCGAGGGGCGCGGCCCACAGGTTCTCGTAGACCAGGACGGCGGCGGAGCTGCCTGGTTCGAGGACGGCGGCGGCGTCCGCGAGGTCGTCCGCGCCGAGCAGGCCGGAGGAGGCGCCCTGGAAGACCTCGAGCTCGCCGAGTCCCGCGGCGGTGAGGTCGGCGATCTCCAGGCCGGCGACGCTCCCGTCCGCGTCCTTGCGGACGAAGGTCAGGTCGAGGATGCGGACGAGCCCGCGGTCCACGAGGTCGAGCAGGAGCGGGAAGGCCTCCCCGGTCATGCGGTTGCCGGGGAATTCGATCACCACGTAGTCGATGGGGCCCATCTCGTCGATCGCGTCGCTCACGGCACTGCTCCCTTCCCCCGCGCCATCCCCCGTGCCATTGGACCACCGGGAGGGGGTCATCGCACGTCGGCCCGGGCCGCCGCCCCGGCACTGACGCGGCGCCAGACGGCGCGCTGGCACCTGAGGGTCCCGGTGCCGACGAGGATCAGCACGACGACGTTGAGCAGCAGCTGGAACAGGGAGCCCCGCGCCTCGTCCCAGGAGGCGAAGGCGAGCGAGACACCCAGGTCGGCGCCGGCCGGGATGGTCGTCACCGAGATGAAGACGCCGAGCAGGGCGCTGGTGCGGGCCTCGGTGAGGGAGACGATGCCGACGATCCCGGCGAGCACGGCCACCACGAGGGAGAAGAAGTTGGGGGTGTTGATCAGGTGGGCGACCGGCCGCACCCCCAGCCGGAAGGCCTCCGGCTGCAGGTCGAAGGCCCGTACGAACAGGGCGAAGAGCAGCGTGGCGGCGATGGCCAGCGCGAAGCCCACGAGCAGGGCCCGGAGTCCCTCGCGGACCCGGGCGCGGTCGTGGCGGTCGATGCCGAGGGCGACGCTGGTGATGGCCCCGTACTCGGGTCCGACGACCATGGCGGCCACGATGAGGATCTGCGAGTTGCTGATGATGCCGACCGCGCCGATGATCCCGGCGATGACCAGCAGCAGGTGGAAGCTGGGCGGGTAGCGGCCCTCGGCGCGGATGCGGGCCTCGACCTGGTCCCACACCGGGGTGCGCAGCCCTGCGCCGGGGGAGGAGGCTCCGGCCCGCTCGGCGGTGTCGGAGAGGACGACGTCGACGGGTTCGAGGACGAGCGATCCGCGGCGGTCGATCCCGAGTTCGCGCAGCCCGCGCAGGACGGTGTTGGCGGCGCCGGTCAGCACGTCGCACTCGATGGCGTCGCCGTCCGGGTGGCGGGCGCCGCCGCGCAGCAGGACGAGGTTGAGCACGCAGGGATCGGCACCGAGCGCGGTCAGCGCCCGGTCCGTGAGGTCCGGCGGGCTCACCGCACGGACATGGATCATGTCCACCCCTGCATTACGCCCGCGACCGGCGGGGGCGGCAACTCGGCGCGGCGCAGCGGGGACGGGGTCAGGCGGTGAGCTGGTAGAGGCTCTTGGCGACCAGGACCAGCCCGATGACCAGGCACAGCCCGATGATCGCCTGGTCCTGGTGGCCGTCGAGCCAGGTGCGCAGGACGCGCAGCCGGACGCGGGCGGAGTCCGGGGCGACGAGGGTGTAGACCTCCATCGTCAGCAGGGTGGAACTGGCGATCAGGCAGTACGCCATGAGCGCCAGGTAGGACTCGAGGTGGGACAGGTCGGCCTCGACGACGGTCGCGGCGCCCGCCGCCACCAGTCCCCACGGCTGGAGCAGCACCGCGAGGCCCGCGGACGACCAGGCGGAGACCCGCTCCAGGCGGCTCGTCATCCGGGACGGCCGGTGGGGGCGCGCCGCGCGGCGCCTGCGGTGCTCGGCGTAGCCCACCAGCCCGACGCCGACGGCGAGTTTGCCGGCGAGGGCGGCCGTCGAGGGCGAGGACTTCGGCTCCGGGGGCTTGCCCTGGGTCAGCAGCAGCACCGCCGCGACGACCGCGGCCAGGCAGGCCAGCCAGGCGATGATGAAGGCCAGTCCCTTCCACGCCCCGCCGCGGGTGCTCAGCACCAGCACGAACGCCATCAGCGGGAACGGGAACAGGGTGACGGCCAGCCCGATCAGGACGAGGTCAAGGACCATCGCCGCCCCCGCCGGGGGTCGGGGGCCCCGGAAGGTGGCCGGCCGCGTCCATGGGGTCATGGTCACCGGAGCCGCCCACGGGCACAACTGCGCGGCCCCGGGTCCGGCTCGCCGGGCCCATGGGCCGGGCTTACGTTTGAGGGGGCCGGCGCACCCACGCATTCCCGGCGAGGTCCGTGCGGCCCGGAGGACGGTGACCGCGATGACCGTGGACGCCCGGTGGAGTCCGCCCGGGGAGCGGGCCGCGCGCGGCAAGGCGGCCCGCAAGAGGACCCCGCGCTCCGCCCACGCGCAGTACGCGCCCGCGGCGGACCGGGCCGATCCGGTGGACGTCGTGGAGGGGCAGTCGGCGCGACGTGTGCCGGAGCTCGTGCCGATCCGCTACGGCCGCATGGCCGAGTCGCCGTTCCGCTTCTACCGCGGGGCGGCCGCGGTCATGGCCGGGGACCTCGCGCACACGCCCCGCTCGGGCCTGCGGGCACAGTTGTGCGGCGACGCGCACCTGCTCAACTTCCGGCTGCTGGCCTCGCCGGAGCGGCGGCTGATGTTCGACATCAACGACTTCGACGAGACCCTGCCGGGTCCCTGGGAGTGGGACGTCAAGCGCCTGGCCGCCAGTCTGGTCATCGCGGGCCGTGCCAACGGCTTCTCGGCAGCCGAGCGCACGGGGGTGGTGCGGGCGGCGGTGGGAGCCTACCGGCGGCGGATGCGCGGCTTCGCCGGGATGGGCAACCTGCAGGTCTGGTACACCCGTTTCGAGGCGGACCGGTTGCAGCAGCAGTTCGCCCCGATGATGGGCGGCGAGGACGTGGTGCGCTGGGAGCGTGCCCGGGCCCGGGCCCGGGCGCGCGACACCCTGCAGGTCTTCGACAAGCTGACCCGGGTGATCGACGGCAGGCGCCTGATCGCCCCCGATCCCCCGCTGCTGATGCCGCTGCGCGACCTGCTCGACGGCGACGCCCGCGCCGCCCTGGAGAAGGAGATCTCCCGGCTGGTCGAACGGTACGGCCACTCCCTGCAGCCCGACCGCCGCTTCCTGCTGGAGCAGTACCGGCTCGCCGACTGCGCGCGCAAGGTCGTCGGGGTGGGCAGTGTGGGGACCCGCTGCTGGATCCTGCTCCTGCTGGGCAAGGACGACGAGGATCCGCTGTTCCTGCAGGCGAAGGAGGCCGAGGAGTCGGTCCTGGCCCCGTACGCGGGGGCCGGCCCGCACCGTACGCAGGGCGAGCGGGTGGTCGCCGGGCAGCGCCTGATGCAGGCGACCAGCGACATCTTCCTCGGCTGGGAACGCCTCCACGGCATCGACGGACGGCAGCGCGACTTCTACGTACGGCAGTTGCGCGACTGGAAGGGCATCGTGGTGGCCGAGGACCTGGTGCCCAGGACGATGACACTGTTCGGGGAGGTGTGCGGCGCCACGCTGGCCCGGGCGCACGCGCGGTCCGGGGACCGGATCGCGATCGCCGCGTACCTGGGGGGTTCCGACGTCTTCGACCGGGCCGTCGCCGACTTCGCCGAGGCGTACGCGGACCAGAACGAACGGGACCACCGGGCACTGGTGGACGCCGTCCGCACCGGACGCGTCCAGGCGGAGGCCACCTGAGCCGGCACCATGGCGACGCCCGCCGGGGGTTCGCGGACCCGGCGCTCCTCAGGGGCGCGACGACGCGGGCCGTGGCGCTGTGCCGGACGCGGGCGGCCGCCCGCCGCCGAGCGGCGGCAGGGGCGGGATGTCCGGGCCCTGCGGCAGCAGTTCGGCGGCCACGAAGGCGACGAACACCGCCAGCACCACGACCGGCACCGATGCGGTGTTGCCCAGCAGGAGCACCACGAGCACCACGCTGCTCACCGGCAGGCGCATCGCGGCGGCACCCGCGGCCGCCATGCCCGCCGCCATCGCCGGGACGACCCCGAAACCCGGCAGCGGGGCGGCCAGCAGCCCGGCGGCGCCGCCGAGGAAGAGCGAGGGGAAGATCGGGCCGCCGCGCAGGCTGCCCAGGCACAGCGCGTAGCCGACGCCCTTGCACAGCAGCACCGCGACCAGGGCGCCGGCCGGCCAGGCGTGCGGGTCGGCGGCCATCTGCGCCAGCGCCTCCTGCCCGGAGGAGGCGACCTCCTCCGGTGTGCGGCCCGTTGCCAGCGCGTACACGGCGGCGCACACGCCGGCGGCGAGTGCGCAGAGCACGGTGTGCGGCAGCGGCCGGCGGGAGACGAACACCGCGGAGAACACGAGCGTCCTGCGGTACTCCGGCCGGCGCAGCAGTTCGCGCAGCTGGTCGGCTTCCTGGGGCTGGTTCCCGGGAGGGCTGATGCTCGTCCTCCTCGTTCGCGAATGGGGCGGAACGGGTGATGTCCGGCGAGACTACCGACGCGGGGCCGCACAGCGGCGGTGATCGGCATCCCGGTGTCCTTCCTCGCCTTCTGGTTCCTCGTCGCCCTCCACGAACTCGAGCGGCTGCTGTGGGAGGTGCTGCCCGGGCACCTCGGCCTTCAGACGCCCCCGTGGTGGTGGCCGCTGCCGCTGCTCACCGTGGCCGGTGCGATCGTGGGCCTGGTCGTCACCCGCATGCCGGGCCGCGGCGGCCACGTCCCGGCCGGCGGCCTGCACACCGGCGGGATGGCCACCTCCGCCCTGCCCGGCGTGGTCCTCGCCGCCCTGGCGGCCCTGCCGCTGGGCGCGGTGCTCGGGCCCGAGGCCCCGCTCATCGCCTTCGGCGGCGCACTGGCGCTGCTCTTCCGCGACCTGGTCCGCGCGCCGGCGACCCCGCAGACCAACGCGCTGCTCGGCGCGGCCGGTTCCGCGGCGGCGATCGCCACCATCTTCGGCAACCCGGTGGTGGCCGCGGTGCTCCTGATGGAGGTGGCCGGGGTCGGCGGGCCCCAGCTGTTCGCCGTGATGCTGCCGGCCCTGCTCGCCAGCGGCGTGGGCGACATCGTGTTCACCGGCTTCGGCCGCTGGACGGGACTGAAGACCACCCACCTCGACATCGGCCTGCCCCGCCCGCCCACGCTCGACGCGGGCGACGTGGCGTGGGGCGTGCTGCTCGCCCTGGCGGTCGGAGTGGCCGTGCACCTGAGCCTCACCGGCGGCAAGGCCGCCGCGAAGGCCACGCTGGACGTTAGGGTGAGCCGACCGCGCGAGGAAGCGCGGCCCCGACGTATCTGGAGGTGCCATGGCCGCCCCCACCTGGGTCGCCGTGCCGGACGACTCCCCCTTCGGCGTCCACAATCTGCCGTACGGGGTGTTCACCACCGCGGACCGTCCGCAGGAACGCCGGATCGGCGTCGCCATCGGAGACCACGTGCTCGACGCGGGCGCCGCCGCGCGTGCCGCCGGAGCGGGAACGGCCGGGCCGGAGGCCGGGCTGCTGACGGCGCCGACGCTCAACCCGTTGCTGGCGGCCGGGCGTCCGGCCTGGACGGCGGTGCGGTCGCTGGTCACCGCCTGGCTGACCGACGAGGCCCACCGGGCGGCCGTCGAGCCGCACCTGCTGCCGCGCGACTCCGTCACGCTCCACCTCGCGTTCGACGTCGCGGACTACGTCGACTTCTACGCCTCGGAGCACCACGCCACGAACGTCGGCCGGATCTTCCGCCCGGACGGGGAGCCGCTGCCCCCCAACTGGAAGCACCTGCCGATCGGTTACCACGGCCGCAGCGGCACGATCGTCGTGTCGGGGACGCCGGTGGTCCGGCCGAACGGGCAGCGCAGGGGCGCCGCCCTGTCCGCCCCGTCCTTCGGGCCGTGCGAACGGCTGGACTTCGAGGCCGAGCTCGGCTTCGTCGTCGGCGGCCCGACCGCGCAGGGCGAGCCGGTGCCGCTGGCGGCGGCCGAGGAGCACGTCTTCGGGGTATGCCTGCTCAACGACTGGTCCGCCCGCGACATCCAGGCCTGGGAGACCGTGCCGCTCGGCCCGTTCCTCGGGAAGTCGTTCGCGACCTCCGTCTCCCCGTGGGTCGTCCCCCTCGACGCGCTGTCGGCGGCGCGCGTCGCCCCGCCGCCGCACGACGTGGGGACGCTGCCGTACCTGGACGACCGGGGCGCGGGGACGCCGCCGCGCGGGCTCGACATCGCCGTGGAGGTCCGGCTGCGGGGCGAGGTCGTCTCCCGTCCGCCGTTCTCCACCATGTACTGGACGTACGCCCAGATGCTCACCCACATGACCGTGAACGGAGCCTCGTTGCGGGCGGGCGACCTCTTCGCCTCGGGGACCATCAGCGGCCCGCGGCGCGAGCAGCGGGGCGCGCTGATCGAGCTGACGTGGAACGGCGAGGAGCCGCTGGTGCTGACGGACGGCACGAAGCGGACGTTCCTGGAGGACGGCGACGAGCTCGTCATCTCGGCGACCGCCCCGGGGCCGGACGGCACCCGGATCGGCTTCGGCGAGGTCGCGGGCCGGGTGGTGGCGGGACCGGCCCTCTTCGTGAACTGACCTGTTCAGGGGTCTGTCCGAGTCCCGGGTCGGCGTGATCTCCTACGCCTGACGGCGCGGCGTCCGGCCACGGCACGCCGCGCCGTCGCGTACGCCACGCCGTCGTGTACGCCACGCCGTCGTGTACGCCGCCCCGAGTCGACCCGGACCCGCAGGGGAGCCATGTCGGAGACGCTGCCCTCCGCACCCGCCGAGGACGCCGGCCGAGCGTCCGCCCCGCCGCTGCCCCGGCAGGTGCGGATCGGCTACGGCCTGGGATCGCTGGGCACCGGCACCTTCGGCACGGTGCCGGGCCTGATCCTGCTCTACTACCTCACCAATGTGCTGGCCGTCCCGGCGGCCGTGGCGGGCGCGGCCGTCTTCCTCCCCAAGGCGTGGGACGTGCTGGTCAACCCCCTGGTGGGCGCGGCCGCCGACCGCAGCCGGCTGCAGGACGGCTCCCGGCGGCCGTTCCTGCTGGCCGGGGCGCTCACGCTGCCGCCGCTGTTCGCGCTGGTCTTCGCGGCGCCGCCGCTGCGCGGTGCCGCCGCCGCGGGCTACGTGGCGGTGCTCTTCCTGCTGGCCGCCACCGCCTACGCCGTCTTCCAGGTGCCGTACGTGACCATGCCCGCGGAGATGACGGAGGACCCCGGCGAGCGCGCCCGGGTGCTGGGCTGGCGCGTGGCGTTCCTCGGGGTGGCGATCCTGCTGTCGGGCGCGCTGGCGCCGGCGGTCGCCCACGGATACGGCGACACGCCCGCGAGCTACCGGCTGATGGGGGCGGTCGTGGCGGTCCTTCTGCTGGTGGGGATGCTCGGCGCCTGGCGCTTCACCCGGCACGCGCCGTCGGTCGCCCGCAGCGAGTCGGAGGCTTCGATGCGGGCGCAGTTGGCGGCGGCCCGCGACAACCGGCCGTTCCTGTTCCTGGTGGGCATGTGGACGCTGCAGGCGCTCGCCGTGGGGATCATGCTGGCCGGGGTCCAGTACTTCGCCACGTACACCCTCGGCTCGGCGGGGGCCGTCACACCGCTGTTCGTCTGCATGATCGGCCCGCTGGTGCTGGTGATGCCGCTGTGGAACCGGCTGGCCCGGGCGCGCGGCGTGACGTACGCGCAGTGGTGCGCCTCGCTGCTCTTCGTGGCCGGTGCCGCCCTGCTGGGCCTGACCCCGTACGCGGGGCCGGCGCTCGGCTACCCGGCGGTCGCCGCCGTCGGGATCGCCTACGCGGGGCTGCAGTTGCTGCCGCTGACGATGCTCGCCGACACCCTGGCCGCCGACGCGGCCCGCACCGGGCGGCGCAGGGCGGCCACCTTCACCGGGCTGTGGACGGCCGCCGAGACGCTGGCGTTCGCGCTGGGCGCCGGGGCCTTCGCGCTGGTGCTGGCGGTGAGCGGGTTCCGTTCCTCGGACGCCGCGCACCACGTCGACCAGCCGGACTCGGCCCTGACCGGCATCACCGCCGGCATGAGCGTGCTGCCCGCGGTGCTCGCCGCCGCGAGCCTGTGGCTGCTCCACCGCTACCGGGAGGACCCCGTGGACTCCGGCCCGGCCCCGCACACCCCCGCCCGCAC
>NZ_JARAVK010000315.1:0-8842 GCF_033792765.1 Streptomyces sp. PA03-6a
CTTCCTCCACACCTACAACCACCATCGCTGCCACACCGCACTCGGAGGCAAGCCCCCAATCAGCCGCGTCAACAACGCTGCGGGTCAATACACCTAGGCGGGGTCGAGCGGTTCCCACGGGGGCGTGCCGCGGTAGGCGCGGCCGACCATCGTGACCCAGCGGTGGACCGCGTCCTCGTTGGGGGCGAAGGGGCCGGGGCGGAAGTGCGGGGAGGCCAGGCCGCGCTGCACCGACTCGCAGGCGGCCCAGTCCTGCCGGTTCGTGCGGTCCCAGAACTCCACGGCGTACGAGGCGTCGGCCACGCCCTCGGGTATGTACCAGGTGCAGGTGACCCGGGTGAGGTCCGGGGCTTCCGGGACGAGCAGATGGGTCATCACGTAGTCGGGGTGCAGGGAGAGCAGCAGGTTCGGGAAGAGGCCGAGGTACAGCACGCGGCGCCGGTCCGTGCCGTCGATGAAGGTCCCCCGGGACCGGCCGGTCAGGGACATCGTCTCCGCGCCGTCCCGCAGGTCCATCGCGCCGCCCACCCATGCGCCGGGCAGGTCGTAGTTGTCGCCGCTGGTCGGCGGGGACACGGCGCACAGCTCGGGGTGGATCAGCGGGCAGTGGTAGCACTCGTGGTAGTTCTCGGCGATCACCTTCCAGTTCGCGCGGACCGTGTACGCGTGCCGCTCGGCGGCCTTCAGTTCCGCGGGGGCGTACGGGTCGACCAGCGGGCCCATCCCGCCGAGGTGCTCGGCGAACGGGACCGCGTCGCCGGTCGCGTTGGCCATGACCCAGCCGTGCCATTCGACGGCGGGCAGTTCGGCCAGCCCGTGGTCCCGGCGCTCGAAGGAGGGCACGTCCTGGAAGCCGGGCGCCCTGCGCAACGCGCCGTCCAGGCCGTACGCCCAGGCGTGGTAGGGGCACGGGACGATCTCCCGGGTGCCCGTGCCGCCCTCGGGCAGGAGTTCGTGGGCGCGGTGCCGGCAGGTGTTGGCGAACGCGCGGACGGCGCCGCCGTCCCCGGAGCGCGTGAGCAGGACCGGGACGTCGCCCACGACCAGGGCGCGCTGCGTGACGGCGGTCCCGTCCGGCCTCGTGAACAGCTCGTCGACGCGGCCGAGGCAGCACCAGGTGCCGGCGAACAGGCGCCGCCGCTCCCAGTCGAGGACGGCGGCCGAGGTGTACGCCTCGCCGGGCAGCATCGTCGACGTTCCGAACGGCCGCAGCGACCGGTCCAGTTAACCGGGCGGGACGGGGGCCTCGGGGAAGACGGGACGTGCCATCGCACACCTCCGGACGCGGCTACCTGGACGGGCGGGCATGGTATCCCGGCCCCGGGCGGCCGGGTCAGATCCAGGTGTTCAGCCACATCCGGGCGTGCCAGTCGTCGTACGGGATCGTCTGACCGGTGTAGATCGGGAAGAAGTAGATGAAGTTCCAGACGATCAGCAGGACGAGGACGCCCGCGGCCACCGCCCCGTAGGTGCGGCGGCGTTCGCCGGCGCCGGGCCGGCCGAGGAGCGCGCCGAGCGTCATGGCGAGGGCCAGGCAGAGGTAGGGGAGGAAGACGACGGCGTAGAAGGAGAAGATGGTGCGGTTCTGGTAGTGGAACCACGGGAGGTAGCCCGCGGCGACCGCGCACAGGAGGGCGCCGGCGCGCCAGTCACGGCGCAGCGCCCAGCGGTAGAGCAGGTAGACGAGGGCGAAGCAGGCCGCCCACCACAGCAGCGGCGTGCCGAGGGCGAGGATCTCCCGCGAGCAGTTGGCGGCGCCGCAGCCGTCCTGCCCCTGCTTGGGGGACTCGTAGAAGAAGGACACCGGACGGCCCAGCACCAGCCAGCTCCACGGGTTGGACTGGTACGGGTGCGGGTCCTCCAGGCCGACGTTGAACTGGTAGACCCCGTACTCGTAGTGCCACAGGCTGCGCAGCGGCGCCGGGATCCACGACCACGTGCCGCCGCGCCCGTCGGCCCAGTCCCGGCCGTAGCCGTCGTCGCTGAGGAACCAGCCGGTCCAGGTCACCAGGTACGTGACCAGGGCGACCGGGACGAGGGACAGGAAGGACCAGCCGAGATCGCGGCGGAGCACGGCGCGGCGGGGGCGGCGGGCCCCGGCCAGACGGCGGGCGCCGACGTCCCAGAGCACGGTCATCAGCAGGAAGAACGCCAGGTAGTACAGGCCGTTCCACTTGACGGCGGAGGCCAGGCCCAGGAGCGCGCCGGCCGCGAGCCGCCAGGGACGCGGGCCGGTTCCCGCGCGGGCGCCGGTGACCGCGTCGGGCCCGGCGAAGCCGTCGGGCCCCACCGGGAGGGCCGCCGCGAGCCGGGCCCGCGCGCGGTCGCGGTCGATCAGCAGGCAGCCGAACGCCGCCAGCACGAAGAACATGACGACCACGTCGAGGAGGGCGACCCGGCTCATCACGAAGTGCAGCCCGTCCACCGCCATCAGGCCGCCCGCGAGGCAGCCCAGTGCCGTGGAGCGCAGCAGCCGGCGGCCGATGCGGCACAGCATCAGCACCGACAGCGTGCCGAGCACGGCCGCCATGAAGCGCCAGCCGAGCGGGTTCAGGCCGAACATCCACTCGCCGAGGGCGATCACCCACTTGCCCATCGGCGGGTGTGCCATGAAGTGGCCGGTCTCGGAGAGCGGGATGACCTGGGGGTCCCCCAGGATCTGCGGGTCGGAGACCTTGCGGTCGGGCCAGGTGCCCTCGTAGCCGAGCCGGAGCAGGGACCAGGAGTCCTTGGCGTAGAACGTCTCGTCGAAGACGATGGCGCGGGGGCTGCCGAGGTCCACGAAGCGCAGCACGCCGGCGAGGACGGCGACCAGGACGGGGCCGAGCCAGCCCATGGCCCGTGCGGCGCGGTGCGCCCGCGCCGGACCCAGGCCCAGGGCCTGCCAGGTCCGGGTGCCCGGTTCGGGGAAGGGCGGGACCAGCCGCTCGCGCGTGTCGGTCCGGGGGCGTGGGCTGTGGCCGAACCGGCGCAGTCGCAGCGGCCAGTCGGCGGCGGTCGCCGCCCGGGGGCCGCCGGCGGCGTCTTCGGTGCTGTCCGGCGTAGCGGTGTCCGTCGTCACCCGGCCATCCTAGGGACGTTGTCGGATCGTCATACTGGCCCCCGTGTTCGAGGAGATGCTGGTGCCGGTCTCGCACGACCCGGCGGTGGAGTTGTTCGTCGCCCGGGCCGGCCGTCCGTCCGGCCCGCCGCTGCTGGTGGTGCACGGCGGACCCGACTGGGACCACACGTACCTGCGCCGGCCGCTCGACCGGCTTGCCGGGCACCGCCGGATCGTCCTCCCGGACCTGCGCGGCTGCGGGCGCTCCACGCGCGGGCTCGCCGACGCCCACTACACGCCGGACGCGGCCACCGCCGACCTCGTGCGGCTGCTGGACGCCCTGGGGATCGGGCGGACGGACGTCCTCGGCTTCTCGTACGGAGGGCTGATCGCGCAGCGCCTCGCCCTGGCCTCGCCCGGGCGTGTACGACGCCTGGTGATCGCGTCGAGCAGTGTCCTGCCGGTGCCGCCGGACGCCTTCGACGGCTGGCGGGAGCGCGAGGAACGGCTGGCGGCGGAGGCCGCGGTGTGGTCCGACCCCTCGTTGTCCGGAGCGGCCCTCACGCGTGCGGCCGCCGTGGCCTCCGCGCGGGCGAACGTGTGGCGGGAGGAGGCCCTGCCGGGTTACCTCGACGTCCTGCGCGGCGTCCGCTTCACCGCGGAATGGCTGCGCCCCTGGCAGGCCGGGACACTGCCGGGGCCGCGCCGCCCGGGCGACCCCGGGCGGCTCGCGGCGCTCGGCGTGCCCGTGCTGCTGCTGCACGGACGGCAGGACATGACCTTCCCGGTCGGCCTGGTCGCACCCACGCTGCGGCTCCTCCCGTCCGCGCGGGCCGCGGTGATCGAGGAGGCGGGGCACATGGCCCACGTCGACCAGCCCGACGCCTGGCTGGAGGCCCTGGAGGACTTCCTCCCGCACGACTGACCACGGCCGCGCCCGCGGAGCGACCCGGCTCAGACGACCGGTGCCCGGTGCAGATCCAGCGGAAGGATCCCCGCGTCGTCGAAGCGCCGCTCCAGTGCCTCGGTGCCGTGCTCGCGGCGGAAGGCGATCTCGGACGCGGTCACCGGCAGCAGCCACAGCAGACGGGCGTGGCCGCCCGGCAGCCGGCACACCTCCAGATCGGGGCCGTGCAGGTACGGGAGGCTGACCAGGATGTGGTCGCAGGCCGAACCGGGGACCCAGGGCCCGCCGAGCGGCAGGCTGTGGCCCACGTCGAGCGGATGCGGCCGGGGACCGCGGTGGTAGTGGGCGATCAGGTCGGCGAAGCGGGGGTCGCGGGCCGGGGCGGTCAGGACGAACTCGAGGCGGTGGCCGTCGCGGTCGGCCCGTGACCCGCGACCGGCCGTGACGTAGGTCCAGTAGTCGCCGCGGGGGCCCGGGCCCACCTCGAGGACCCGCAGCCCGGGGACCGTGCCGCGCCGTCCGTCGCCCAGGTCGTGGTCGGCCGTGCCCACCGGGTGGCCCGCGAAGAACGTCCGCACGTGCCGGTCGAGCGCCTCCTGCGCCGGGTCCGCCCCGCTCGTCGTCATGGCGGGGATCATGCCAGGTGCCCGGCGCCCGCCCCCGTCCCACCCCGTGGGGCGCGAGGGGCCCGCCGCACGCCCTGCCGCGCACCGGTGCGCGCCGTGTGGCGCGGGCTCCGCGACGTGCGCACCGGTGCCAGGCCACGGCGGTGGGGCGGAAGTGACACCGCTGACGGGCGGAGCCGCCGTGGTCGTCCTCCCGGGTCCGCCGACGCGCGCCAATGCCGACGCCTCGCGCGTCCGTTGCGGTAACGACGGGTGACGGGAGGCCGAAGCGCACCCGCCGGGCGCCCGCACGTCTAGGCTGGTGCTGCGCGCTCACGCGCCCCCGGACACCGCTGCATTGGAGATCCCGCCATGGCCGCTGACCGCCTCGACCTGCCGCCGGTGAGGCTGCTGCCCGAGGAGGAGCTGGCGCGGCTCGCACTCGCCGTACCGCTCCTCGACCGCGCGGTACGACTGGCACGCTGGTGCGCGCCGCACGTGACCGTGGACGCGATGGGGGAGCTGACCGCCGAGGACGTCCCGGGCGCGGTCCGCGAGCTGGGCCTGGAGGAGCAGCCGGACGGCCCGGCGGAGACGACCCAGGCCTGGGGCGTGGCCGTGGACGCGGGCCTCGTGGACCTGGACATCGCGGACACCGCGGACGAGGACGAGGAGGGCGGCGCCCCGAGCGTGGCGCTGGACGAGCCCGCGGGGCGCGCCGTGCCCGGCGAGGCGCTGACGCGGCTGGACGCGGGCGAGCCCCGCGAGGTGCTGGAGCTGTGGCTCGCCGCACTGGACACGGCGCTGGCCGAGGCCGCGACCCCCGACCTTGACGGCCTGATGGAGGAACTGGGCCCGGACGGGGAGGTCGACCTGAGCACCCTGGACTGGGACCCGGAGGAGGAGGCCGAGTTCCTCGACGGCGCGCTCGCCAACCTCTACCTCTTCACCGTCATGGAGGACTCCGGCGGCGACGCCAAGGACGCCGTGCCGCTGCCGGTCCTGGCCGCCTCCCTCGTCGTCCCCGAGGACGTGGAGGAGCCGAGCGACGCCCTGCTGGAGGACGTCACCGAGGTGATGATGCGCCTCGACGAGCACTTCCGGCTGCTCACGACCACCGGGCTGCTGGAGTACCAGCCGCTGGACGAGGCGCTGATCGAGGAGGCCGAGTCCGAGGACGCCGGTCCCGCCGAGGGGACGGTGGCCTTCCCGCAGGAGATCGGGCCCGATGAGGTCTCCCGGTACGGCCTGGTGCGGCTGACCCCGCTCGGCGTGTACGGCGTGCGGTCCCGGATGGTCGAGGCCGGCCTGCACGCCCCGGTCGCCGGCGACCTGGCCGGGGAGCCCGCCGCCGCCCTCCTGGAGGCGCTGTTCCGGTACCCGGACCAGATCGCCCGCCGGGAGGCCGACGCGTGGCTCGGCAACCGCAAGCCGTACGACGCGGCCCGTGAGCTGCTGGAGGCGGCGCGCGGCGAGGACCGCAACGCGCCCGGCCGCCGGCTGGTCGCCCAGCAGACCCTGAGCCTGCTCGGCGACGAGGCCGAGCCGGCCCTGCGCGAGGTCCTGGCCGACCGCCAGCTCGGCGGACTGGCCCGGGTCTGGCTGACCGAACGCGAGGCGGCGGACGTCCCGGCGCCCGACGAGGACATGATCTTCTGGCTCACGGTCGACACCATCGCCGCCCAGCTCGACGCCGACGACGACCCCGAGTTGCTGAGCGAGCTGGTCACCGACCTCGTCGCCCGGCACGACGGGTTCTTCACCGCGGCCTGGCGGGTGGACCACCCGGCGACCGCCGACGTCCTGGAGGCCATGGGCCGCATCCATCCCGACAAGCGGCTGGCCAAGGAGGCGCGCAAGGCCGCGTTCAAGGCCCGTTCGGCGGGACCCGCGGCGCCCTGAGCCGCCTGCCGCGGCGCGGGACGGGGTGCGGAACGGGGCGCGGAGGAGGCCCGAACGCCTCAGGGAATGGGCGTCGGAATGTCCCGCTCAGTTCAACTTCCGTTCGCCACGGGGCGGGAGCGTGACTGCGGCAGAGCAGTGACCTCGTGGCCCCAGGAGACAACGATGCCGCTCACCCGTAGAGACTTCGCCAAGCGCACGGCGATCACCGGCGCCGGAGTCGCGCTGGCCGGAACCGTCGACGTCCTCGCGACCGCACCGGGCGCCCTCGCCGCCGAGGCCCCGGCGACCGCCGCGGAGGCCGGGGCGTCCCGGCACCACGGCCAGCTGGGGTACGGCGAGCTGATCAAGGACCCCAAGGGCATCCTGGCCCTGCCCAAGGGCTTCTCGTACCGCGTCATCACCCGGACCGGCGTCACCAAGCTGGAGTCGGGCGAGTCGACCCCCTCCAACCACGACGGCACCGCGACCTTCGAGGGGCTGCGCGGCGCCACGCTGCTCGCCAACAACCACGAGCTGGCCGGCGCCCGCGCCGACTGGCCGCACCCGGTCCCGCTGACCGAGGGCCTGGTCTACGACTCCGGCGCGGCCGGCGGCGTGACCATCGTCGAGGTCGCCCAGCACGGCGGCCACGTCGTGGAGTGGGTCGGCGTGGCCGGCACCGTCACCAACTGCGCGGGCGGCCGCACCCCCTGGGGCACCTGGCTGACCTGCGAGGAGACCGAGGACAAGGCCGGCAAGAACGGCTTCCTGAAGGACCACGGCTACGTCTTCGAGGTCGACCCGTACGACCGCAAGGCCAACCGCGACCCCAAGCCGATCAAGGCCCTGGGCCGCTACGCGCACGAGGCGGTCGTCGTCGACCCCAAGCGCGGCCACCTCTTCCTCACCGAGGACGCCTCCAACCCCAACGGCCTGTTCTTCCGCTGGACCCCGCCGGCCGGCTTCCACCACGGCCGCGGCAAGCTGCGCGCCCTCAAGGCCGACGCGGGTGTGCTGCAGGCCTTCAAGTGCTTCGACTCCGGCGGCAAGTTCGTCGACGACCTGTCCCGCGCCACGAAGATCGGCACGGTCTACGGCGTGGACTGGGTGGACGTCCCGGACCGCGACGCCGCCACCACCTCCGTCCGCAAGCAGTTCGCGGCCGGCGAGGTCACCCGGGCCCGCAAGCTGGAGGGCATGTGGTGGGGCGACGGCGGCGTGTACGTCGTCTCCTCCTACGCCCGCGAGGAGAGCCCGGGCGCGTCCCACGACGGTGCCGTGTGGTTCTACGACCCCAAGCGCCGCACCCTGACCCTCAAGGTCCTCCTGGGCGTCAACCCCGACCCGTCGGTCGACGGCGCCTTCGACGGCCCGGACAACATCACCGTCTCGCCCTACGGCGGCCTGGTCATCGCCGAGGACGGCGAGGGCCAGCAGCACCTGTTCGGCGCGCTCGGCGACGGCCGCACCTACCCGATCGCCCGCAACGAGCTGAACATCGGCACCGCGCAGGAGCCGGAGTACAGCGAGTTCACCGGTGTGACCTTCTCGCCCGACGGCAGGACGCTGTTCGCCAACATCCAGGTGCCGGGCATCATGCTGGCCATCACCGGACCGTGGCGCCGCCAGGGCCACGGCGGCGCCTGCTGAGCTGCGACCGCACCACCCGCGCCCGGTGGTCCGTGCCCCGCACGGACCACCGGGCGCACCCGCGTCGCTCAGAGCGCCTGCGCGGCGGGCTTGACCATGCCCTTCACGGTGCGGGAGTCGACGAAGTCGCCCAGCGCCGTCATCTCCCACTCGCCGGAGAACTGGCGGACGAACTTCGCCATCATCACGCCCGTGCGGGGCTCGGCGCCGGTGAGGTCGAAGCGCACCAGCTCCTCGCCCGTCGTGCCGTCCAGCAGGCGGCAGTAGGCCTTGGCCACCTGGTTGAACTTCTGGCCGGAGAAGGAGTTCACCGTGAAGACCAGCCCGGTGACCTCGGGCGGCAGCCCGCCGAGGTGGACGGTGATGACCTCGTCGTCGCCCGCGCCCTCGCCGGTGAGGTTGTCGCCGGAGTGCTGGATCGCCCCGCCCAGGATGGTGAGCCGGCCGAAGTAGCAGGACTCGATGTGGTTGCGCTGCGGCCCGTACGCGATGACCGAGGCGTCCAGGTCGATGTCCTTGCCGCGGTAGGCGGGCTCCCAGCCGAGGCCCATGCGGACCGAGGTCATCAGCGGCTTGCCGCCCTTGACCAGGGAGACCGTCTGGTTCTTCTGGAGGTTGACCCGGCCCTTGTCCAGGTTGATCTTGCCGGTGCCGGCCGGCGGGGCGGGGGGGCCCGCCCGCCACCGGCAAGAGACAACCCTGTCTCTTTAACCAATTTCCTGCCCCCTGAACACTTTCCAAAAACCTTAATGTGGT